>JANQEC010000127.1 GCA_028278585.1 Cyclobacteriaceae bacterium
CACTTATTTCACCATTTGGGTAGTAGTACCTCCACGTACCCACTTTCAAACCATTCACAGTCTCTCCGTTAGATTTCAATTTCCCATTCGAATAATATTCCTGGGCACAAACTGTGAAGCATACTCCAAATAAAAAAGTTAAAAAAAGAAGACGCATACGCTATGTAAACTTACTTTAATATACAATTGAATTCCTAAGCTCGATTAGGTACTTTACAATCATGAAGAACTACTATTTCATATTCTTCATGCTGGTTGCCATCTGCTCTCATTCCCAGGATGGAAAGTTCAATTTTGGGGCCAGAAATTCTGGTGTGGGAGGAGCCTCAGTTACTTTGGGGGATCACTACAGCCTATTCAACAATGTGGGAGGATTGGGAAGAGTTGAAAACCATCACGTTTTCGGCGGATATCAAAACCGGTTCGGAATTACCGAATTTCAAGTCATTGGTGCAGGAGCCATTTATCATTCTGAAATTGGAAATGCAGGAGTGGGATTTTACAAGTTCGGGGATGATCTGTTCAGTCAACAGCGCTTTCATCTCGCCATCGGGAACAAATTTCAATTGGTAAGTCTTGGCATTGGGGCCGACTTGATCCAATACAACATTTCATCAGTAGGTACTAAACGCGCAATAGCTCTTGAATTCGGGGGGATAGCTGAAATTACACCACAGCTTTTTTTTGGTGCGCACATATTCAACCTGAACCAGGTAGACCTTGTCAAAGAAACGGGCGAAAAAGTACCCACAGTGATGAAGGGAGGTCTTTCCTATCGTCCAAACGAAGAGTTGTACATAAATGTGGAGGTGGAGAAAGATCTTGATTTTGATGAAATCATCAAGGCCGGGATTGAGTATCAGGTCGTAGAAAATGTGTTTGTTCGAACAGGCATTAGTACACAACCATTCTTAAGTGCTTTCGGAGCAGGCTTCCATCCCAAAAAACTTCGATTCGATTACGCGTATACAAACGATTCAAACCTTGGAGCCATCCATGAGGTTTCGCTTGCTTACTCATTCCAACAATGAAACGTTTCCTCATTATACTCTTCTGGTTTGTTTCATGCTTCGGGATGGCACAGAATGAAGAGATAGATTTGGAAAAATTCGCTGAACGCCTCTTTCAGGTCCAGGATGAAAACATTTCATATGAAGACATTTATGAGTCTCTACTCCTGCTTTATTCAAATAAAATCAACTTAAACAGAACTACTCCTGATGAACTGTCATCCCTATATATACTGAACCAGGGTCAAATCAACAGTTTTTTCGATCACATTGATAGGAATGGCAAACTCCTTTCCATAAATGAATTACAAGCGATTGAAAGCTTTGATTTAGAAACAATAAGAGCAATTCTACCATTCGTAACAGTCCAGGAATCTGCGGTTGATTCACGTCCCTTCTTTCAACGTTTATTTGCTGAAGAAAACAATTATTTGCTTCTTAGATATACCAGGAGATTGGAAGAGCAACTTGGGTATACTGAGGCCTTGCCATTAGACACTTTTTTCATTCGTGATGAAAATGAACTGGTGGTAGATACACTCACTGTCCCTCCATCTCGGTATAGAGGTTCACCCAATAAACTTTACGGGAGATTCAGAACCAGCCACAAAGGTGATTTCAGTGTGGGCTTCACTTTTGAAAAAGACGCTGGTGAAAAATTCGAATTCCAAAAAGGTCAAAATGGGTTTGATTTTTATTCCTTTCATTTGCTGTTGGAAAACAAGCTTGGATTTGACAAGGTTATACTTGGAGACTATCAAATGCAGGTTGGGCAGGGATTGGTCTTTGGAGCTGGGTTTGCTTCAGGAAAAGGTGCAGAAACCGTAAATGCGGTTAAGCGAAATACTTTAGGGATCAGACCATACACATCGGTTTTGGAATCAGGTTTCTTTAGAGGCATTGCCACCAGCAAAAGAGTAGGTGATTTCGAAATCACAGCTTTTTATTCCAAGCTTGAGCAGGACGGAAATATCCAGGTAATCAATTTCGCTACTGATCCAACTGACCTTGACGAGCAAGAGTTTGTTAATTCAATCCAAAACACCGGTTTTCACAGAACAGAACGGGAACTCAATATTAAGGATCAACTGGATGAAAAATCGATTGGAGTCACAATAGAATTTAGGCCAAATCGGAGGTTAACGGTCGGTATATCTGGCTTGAATACAGACTACAGTGTGCCATTACAAAAAAGACCAAATAACTACAATCAGTTCGAATTCAAGGGGGATCACAACTATATCGTCTCATCACATGCAAGTTATTCCTGGCAAAATTTCTCATTCTTTGGAGAGGGTGCACGTTCCAAATCAGGTGGAATCGGTGCTGTAGCCGGATTTGTTGCCAGTTTATCTCCCGCCATTGATATGGGCTTCTTACTCCGGCATTACGACAGAGACTTTCATTCCTTTTATGGAAATGCTTTTTCGGAGAACTCTCGGACAATCAATGAAAATGGCACCTATTGGGGCCTTCAAATAAAACCAAATAGAAAACACAAGCTAAATGTCTACTACGATAAGTTCGCATTTCCCTGGCTGAAATTCAGAACAGAAGCACCATCTGATGGTTATGAATATTTACTTAGATATACCTACAGTCCAAGCAGGCAAATTTCGCTTTATGCCCAAATGCGACAACAAAGCAGGCAGGTTTCTGTACCAAGTGAAAATGTCAATACACTTCAGGAGCAGATAAAAAGAAATTACATTTTTAACATTGATTATCAACTTCAGTCCTGGCTTGATCTAAAAACCAAAGTTCAAAGCAGTACACTGGACGAAGGTGAGGATTTTACCAAGGGTATTGCCATTATACAAGATGTCAACTTTGAAATATGGAAGCTTAAGTTTTACACGCGCATGGCCTTGTTTGATGCCGATGATTTCAACAATGCTCAGTACGTTTATGAAAATGACGTACTTTATGCCTTCTCAATTCCAGCATATATTGGAACCGGAATTAGAAATTACGTTATGGTCCGATACGACCCATTAAGCAACACCTCTCTTTGGATCAGGTATTCAAGAACTGAATTTAAAAACGCAGCTGCAACTTCAACCGTTGGTTCTTCCCTGGATCTGGCTCAGGGTGACACTGCATCTGAAATCAAGGCAATGGTAAGGATTAAGTTCTAATACAACTATTGTCTGTGTAGGAATTATAGTCGATCTTGTAGGTTCACTAAAACCTAACCATTATGATTAACAACATTCTTTACATTGTTGTAATACTATGTGCAATTTGGGTCATTTATGATGTTTGGATCAAGCAAAAGATGGGAATCGGATCTAAACTACTTTGGACTATCCTTGCATTGCTATTTAGTGTTATCACTGCTATCGTCTATTACTTAATCAAAAAGAAATAGCCAAATGAAAACTGCCAAAGTAAGGCAGTTTTTTAATTATTTTTTATATGTAACTACATTTAATGTATATACGTATAAAAATCAAATACTACAATCATGCATACAATCGTACATAAGGCAGACAAGAGAGGCCATGTGAACTTCGGATGGCTGGATAGTCATCATTCATTCAGCTTTGGTCACTATTATGATCCCGGAAGAATTAACTTTGGCATGCTTCGAGTGCTCAACGATGATGTCGTAGCAGGTGGAGCTGGGTTCCCAACCCATCCTCATGACAACATGGAGATCATTTCAATACCCCTTCGAGGGGCACTGGCTCATCGTGATAGTACCGGGATTGAAAAGGCTATTCAGACTGGGGAAGTACAAATTATGAACGCAGGCTCTGGTATTACACACTCCGAATACAATCATAGTAAGGAGGACGATGTGAACTTCCTTCAAATTTGGATTATACCGAAGGAGTTGAACATTCTGCCTAACTACGATCAACGGACATTTAGTGCTTCGAATCGACAAAATATGTTCCAAACAATCGTTGCACCTGACAATGATGATGCCTTATGGATCAACCAGGATGCCTGGCTTTCATTATCAAACCTGGAATCAAACGCTTCAATCATTTATGACCTAAAAAAAGAAGGGAATGGAGTGTACCTTTTTGTGCTGGAAGGTGAAATTACCATTGCCAGTCAAAAACTTAATAAAAGGGATGCAATTGGAATTACGGATATGGGAAGCGTTGAGGTACTAGCTAATTCGGATGCCTATCTCCTTGTGATTGATGTACCAATGACGCAGTAGCTATGATTAGGTAGCACTCATTAGGTAGTGCAAAGTCTCATATTTCTCACTCAATATAAAAAAGAAAGCGCCAAACAAATGGCGCTTTCTTTTTCTTAGTTAACTAGATATTTAATCAAGTTAATCCTATCTATCAAATTGAGGAAGTGGAAATTCAGTATGAATGATATCTCCTGCCCGATCTATTGGTAGAAAAGTATCATTCAATCTATTATTCCTTCTTAGATCAAACATTGCATGTCCTTCAGCCCACAGCGAGTATGTTCTATGATACATCAACTCATCGGTTAACTCTGTAGTATTTAGGGCTCCAGCATAAGCAGTTAGGTTATATGCAGTGTTCAACACATTCAAGGCTGTCTCAGCGTCAGTAAGGCTACCAGTGGCAGCGTTAATGTTAGCTTCTGCATAAATGAGTATTAGTTCTTCATTTCGAATATGCGAAATGGGATCTGATGTACTTGCATATAAACTGATCTCGTGCGTTCCATTTAGACCATCCCTTGGAACTGGGTCAGCTCTCATTCTAAATTTGCTGACCCGGGTATCTGTTGCCCTTATCCCGGTTATCAGTCTATTGTGAACCACATATTGGTCCCCACTTTGCTGTGGTGCTTTGAATATTGGATTTACAATTTCAAAACCTTCTAAACCATATTGCCTAGATGGACCAGTTGAAAGAGCTCCTGCTAAATCAAAGAAAGAATCATTTAAGGCAGTTAATGCCCCAGCATGATCCCCATCATATAGAGCTGCTCTTGCTGCCAATGCTCTGTTGAATTCCGCAAACGTTGCCGGCGTATTGAATCCGGCAAATCCAGGTGAAAGCGTGAAAGCAAATTCAGCGGTGGCCAGAGTTGTATTGGCTCCGTCGAGCAAAGAACGAATCTCATCATATGCTGCATCTTTAGATAAAATTGGACCCAAATTATCCGGATCTGCCACCTCGACTCTTAATCCTGTGTTATTTAGAAGAGCAAGCATTTCCATCAGCGCGTACGCCTTCATCGTATTTGCATATGCAGTAAATCCCGCTGCCTCAGCAGTAGTGATTGATGCATCTGTAGAATTTGCCAGACCTTCAATAACCAGATTTGCACTTTTAATTGCACTGTATTTAGAAGACATGAAGCCAGTTAGCTGAGGTTCTGAACCTGTCAGTGCTGCCCCTTCTTTGCCAATCAACGTAGCAGTAGTAGCTGGATCTGAAGAATTAAAGAAATACAACTCCCTAGAAATGGATCCAGTAGCCGTAATATAAGAGCCTCTACCATCTCTTATTCTTGCTTCAAGGCCAGCAACTAGCAATACGAGATCAGACTTACTGGGATTTGCTACAAATTCATCAACATTTGGACTGTTCGGGTTTGGTACCTCGTCCAATTCACAGCTTGCTATGATTATCATACAAGCCAACAAGAACAATATGTTATATAATTTTTTCATGATTGTCATCTTTTAGAAATTAAGACTTAAGTGAAAGTAGTATTGCTTTGCACTTGGAAATGGTGACACCTCAATACCCTGCGAAAGACCGGAAGGTCCAAAAGCCGATGTTTCCGGATCATAGCTTGAATAATCCGTAATGGTAATGATGTTCTTACCAGACACGCCAACTCTTACGGACTCAAATCCAGCAAAATCAATCACAGAATTTGGAAGAGTATAGTACAATCCAACCTCTCTCAGTCTTAAATATGTTCCATCTTCAACATAACCGGTAACTCCGTTAGCTCCTCCAAAACTTCGTGTGAGTTCCGGGTCGTCCAGATCGTTAGTGACTCCACCAAAGTCAGCAAGCAACTTTGTTAAGTTCAGGACATCACCACCTTGCTTCCAGTGCCATAAGAAATTCAATTGAAAGTTCTTCATAAAATTGATTTCGTTATACCAACTCATTTCAAAATCCGGTGCAACATCCCCGATAATTTGGGTTGTTCCCTGAATATTATTAGCAAGGGAGGTTGCTGGCTCACCATCTTTTATGTAGGCACTTCCGAACTGCAAGTTAAATCCTTCATTATCCGGTTGAAACTCACCAACCCCCAATCGATCTACCTTAGCTTCGTTGGTCCACCAATTCACAGTGGTATTCCATCGAATATTCGATGTAGTAACAGGATTCGCATTTAAGCTGATCTCATAACCCACATTTTTAAGATCAAAGTCATTCCTAATTTGATTGTTAAATCCTGTTGCGATTGGAATTGATTCAAAAGCATAAATCAAATTTTTAATGGTCCGGGTGTATCCTGTCAACTCTAAACCAACTTTTCCATCAAGGAATGCAATGTCGAGTCCAAACTCAAACTCCTGGGAGGTTTCTGGTTCCAAATTGGGATCACCCAATTGTGCAGATTGGTTGTTTTGTGAAACGGTAGGAAGTCCTAATCCAAACAAACCACCTACTGAAGTACCGCCTAAAGGAGTGTATAAAGATCCAAACCTTGCGCTGCTACCAGTTTCTCCATATGCCGCACGTAATTTCAACAGGTTAACAGATGTAACTGGCCAAAAATCAAAATTGGCAATATTCAACGCTACCGATGCTCTTGGAAAAGCAAAGTACTTATTCGGATCCCCATTAAGGTTGGACTTATCTAACCTTATTCCAACAGTCGTAATGATCTTATCATCCCAATTGGCAGTTGCCTGTCCAATCAATCCAAAATCCTCTTCCTCCGTCAATCTTTGAGAGGTGGAGAAGTTAGCTCCTTGACCAGAGTTTGTTTGTGTAGGCGCCAGGTTGGTAGTCTGACTAATCAATTCGTCACTCTGAAAACTTAAAAATGAAAACCCGAATTGACCTGTCAGGCTAATATTGTTGGATGTGAAATAATCAATGATTCCAAAAGCCTGGTAATTTAATTGCAAGGAGTTGTTATTGACCCGGCTAATAAATCCTTGCAAGGTTGATCGTTGCAATTGTTGATCTTCAGGAATATAGAAAAATGATTGAGCGCTAAAATAATCCAGCCCAAAATTTCCCTTTACCTTAATTTGTAAATTGCCATTGTTGAGTGCCGTGTAATCAAAGTTGGCACCCTGAATGATACGATTGATATCTTCATTGTTTATGATTTTATCCCTGTTAAAAATCACGTTCACGGGAGCAAATCTTGCATCCGGATAAACACCATTTTCATCTGGAAAAAGGTTTTCCCAATCATTGGTTGTAAGGGCAAGGTTGTACCCTACACTTACTCCTCCGTTATTTTCATTTCCGACAGGTCCCCTGTCTGCTTCACTGTTAATAAAATTACTGGAAACACCAATTTTGAAATTATCAGCAAGTTTATGATCCAAATTTAACCTGAGAGAGGTTCGTTCATAGCCAGTAAATTTCATGATGCCTTCCTCATCCCTTCTACTGGCATTGAAATAAAACTGGGTTCTTTCGTTACCTCCTGCTAATGAAAGCCTTGAATCTGAGATGAAGCCTGTTTCTCCATACAGCTCCTTTTCATAATCAAATATTTCACCAGCTGCCTGGGCCGCTACAAAAATCGCTCGCTCAGAAGCATCATACTGGTTCTCAACAGTAGTTGGAGTAAATTGTCTCCTTCCTGGTAAGTTTTGCGCCTCGTTAAAACCAAAATCCTGGTTAAAAGATACCCGCGTCTTACCCTGTGCACCTCTTTTCGTTGTAATAATTACAACCCCGGCATTTGCACGAGTACCATAAATAGCAGCAGCAGACGCCCCTTTTAGAACCTCAATGCTTTCAATATCCTCTGGATTGATGTCGGAAACCCTGTTCGATCCACCTTCTTCTCTTCCCGAATTTGCTCCAGAAGCAACTGCAGAACCATTGGTCACCTGAACGTTACTTATGTAAACTCCATCAACAATAAACAGAGGTTGGTTATTCCCCGAAAGTGATGAGATACCTCGCAATCGCAAGGCAGTCTGGCCACCTGGAGCGCCACCTGCTGAATTGATATTTACACCGGTAAGTTTCCCATATAAAGCGCCATCAAGTGTTGAACCAGTAGTGGTTCCATTCAATGACTGTGCACTGATTGTAGACACATTATTGGCCAGGTTGGAACGCTTAATTGATGTTGCCAACCCTGTAACGACTACCTCATCAAGGTTAGTTACGTCAGTTTGCAATGAAACATCCCCAGCGTCCGAAGCGCCAACTTCAATACTGGAATATCCAATTGAAGAAAATACAATTGTTGCATCAGATGGAGCAGATAAAGTAAAGCTTCCATCAATACCGGTAATAGTACCGTCAGTAGTCCCTTTAATTAAAACGGTCACTCCAGGAAGTGGATCTCCACTGGAGGCGTCTGTTACGGTGCCTGAAACAGTTACTGTTCCCTGCGCCATTAAAAAACTAAAAGGAAGCAAAAAGGCACACGCCATTAGCTTCCTTCGAAAGTAGTTGTTTCTCATATTTTTGACTTTAATAAATTAATAATTACAGAATCTCATCAAAATTTTTAAATGAAGCAAAGGGGCGGACACATTGTGGGTTTAATGTGTCTAGTTCCGAACACTTTTCTGCTAAAAAATCTCTTGTGTGAGGTTTTTTTTTGTTAAGATTTAGGAAAACCGAATATTAGTTGATGTTTTCAAAAAATAATCTTCACTAATATTTTTCCTGTTACCCAGGTACTTTCAATAATATTTTTCCTACAACTTCTCTATTCTCTAATTTTTCTAATGCTCTAAAGGCATCCTTTAGCGATAAGGTTTCATAGATAGCTGGAATGATTTTACCACTTTCTAACCACTCTAAAAGAAGTTTAACATTGGAGGCATTTGCCGCTGGGTCATTTCTAAAAAAACCACCCCAAAAAACACCGACAAGAGAAGCACTTTTTAACAATGGTAAGTTCAAAGGGATGGATGGGACATCTCCGCTGGCAAAACCCACGACCAAGTGTCTTCCCCCCCTACCTATTGCTCTAAATGCTGATTCAGACAGATCTCCTCCAACCGGGTCAAAAATCACATCCACTCCATCGTCATCTGTCAATTCCTTAAGTCTCGATTTGATGTTTTCAGTCGTGTAATTAATGAGTGAGTCTGCTCCAAGCTTAGAACAGAATTCTAATTTTTCACCAGTAGAAGCGCATGCAATCACTTTTGCTCCCAACTGCTTTCCAGCCTGGATGGCTGCTGATCCAACACCTCCGGCAGCACCCAATACAGCTAAGGTTTCCCCTGCTAAAAGTTGAGCTCGATCTTTAAGTGCATGGACAACAGTACCAAAGGTCTCTAAAATTGCAGCAGCATCTCTAAAAGAGATACTGTCGGGAAGCTTATGTGTATTGGAAGCAAACCCCAATGCTTCTTCCGCAAACCCGCCCCAACTGGTACCTGATACAACTCGATCTCCCACCTTCAGATGTTTGACAGTTTCACCCATTTGAATAATGGTTCCCGCCACCTCACCCCCTGGTGAAAATGGCAACTCAGGTCGAAATTGATAGAGGCCTTTCGTAATCAGGATATCCGGAAAATTGACACCTGCATATTCAACTTTGATTAGAACCTGATCCTTTCCGGGTGATGGCAATGTGTGTTCTCGAAAAACAAGATCTTGAATTGATCCCGGCTTTTCGACCAATACGGCCTTCATAAAATTTTTTCTACATTTTCAGGAGGTCTTCCAATAATTGCTTTTTCACCGTTCACAACAATTGGCCGCTCGATTAGTTTGGGATTCTTTATCATCACATCAATCCATTCGTCATCAGTTAGCTCCTTCCCTTTGAAATTCTCCTTAAAAATATCTTCACCTTTTCTTATCAACTCCACAGGATGCATATCAAGCATATTTAGGATTTTCTTCAATTCACCAGCGCTCGGTGGATTTAACTGGTAATCTATCACATCCATTTCTACTTCTTTTTCTTTCAGTATATCCAATGTGCACCGACTTTTACTGCACCTTTGATTGTGATAAATCTTAATCATTTCGCATTACGTTTTTGTCTATAGACATGGTTACAAGCATGTGTGGCACATCCACAACTTCAGCAATTTTCAAATCACCAGCGAGTGAGCACAACATGTACGCATCGTTCCTTGTCAATCCATAGTTCCTCATCAAATGCTCAATCATGTACTTGGTCGCCTTTTTTGCGGCTTCATCAATTGTGGTCGCAAAAGCTGTAACCGCATATACATCTTCATTTTCATATTGCGGTTCCGGTATACTTGATCCTTTTAAAAGTTCAATTTCTACCAGGAATTTCATAGGAGCCTCAATAGCAGTTCCACATACTTCTCCCAAACCTTGTGCAGCATGAGCATCTCCTATTGAAAACAAAGCGCCCTCAACAAAAACCGGTAGGTAAACGGTGGTTCCTTCAACAATATTGGGATCATCCATATTACCACCATTTGCCCTTGGTGGAATGGTGGAAAGTAATGAATCAGTATCTGGAGCTACACCCAAAACCCCGGGGAAAGGCTTCAAAGGAATGGAAATTCCGTCGGAAAAAGTAAGCGTGTTTTTTCCTGTCAGCTCCCATGTTCTCAAATAGGGCTCTTTGAATTCATCAGCCAGAAAACCGAACCCGGGTAGTATAGCTGTCC
>JANQEC010000130.1 GCA_028278585.1 Cyclobacteriaceae bacterium
AGGGACCGAAAGGGTCAGGTAGAGTTATTTCAAAACAATAGTGATTTTTCCATCTTCCTCATTTCACTGAAAGCCGGCGGCACAGGACTGAATCTTACGAAAGCAGATTACGTATTCTTACTTGACCCCTGGTGGAATCCGGCCGTAGAGGCTCAGGCCATCGACCGGGCTCATCGGATCGGTCAAAAACAAAGTGTATTTGCTTACAAATACATTACAAAGGACACGATAGAAGAAAAGATTTTGAAACTTCAGGAACACAAACAAAAACTGGCCTCAGACTTAATAAATGTAGAAGAGAGCTTCGTAAAAAGTCTTTCGAAGGTCGATATTCAAAATCTATTTGATTAAATTTTTGTGTAAGTAAGTAAGGGTTGGATTAAAATCCTGTTGTTTGATGAGTGCAATAGAATCAATGAGAAATTTTTACATGAGGTATCCAACCATCAGCCTTCTTGCGTTCATTTTACTCCTCAATACATGTATTTGTGCCACAGCTTCAGGTCAAAGAGAATTTGGTTTCTCTATGCCAGAAGGATCAAAAAAAGTGGAGATAGAATTTGAGGAGTACAACAATTTAATCGTCATTCCTATTACAATAAATAGATTTCTCACACTGAAATTTATTGTTGATACAGGGGTTGAAACAGCCATATTAACAGAAAAACTATTTGCAGATATCCTGGATGCTCAATACATCCGTGAACTCAAAATTGCTGGCCCCGGAGTTGAGGATTCTGTAGAAGTATATGTTGCCAACAGAATGACTTTCTACCTACCAGGAGGACTTGTTGGTAAGAACATGAATTTGTTAGTGCTGAAGGAAGATTATCTGAAGCTTTCTGAGAATATGGGGGACGAGATCTATGGAATTATTGGTTATGATATTTTTAGTCGTTTTGTAGTTGAGATAAACTATGAAAGCAAAAAACTCATTCTACATAATCCAAAGACTTACAAGCCAAAAAGAAGATTCACAAGTGTCCCGATCACAATCGTAAACAGTAAGCCATTCTTAAGTACTTCCATTTCTCAAAAAGAAGAGACAAACTCGTTAGACATTATGGTTGATACAGGAGCTAGTCACGCTGCATTGTTGGACTTTAGTAGCAGCGCATCTGCTGAAAAGTATTTACCCTCAAATAAAATAGTGACCAGGCTTGGAACAGGTATTGGCGGAGAAATTTCCGGGTACCTAAGTAGACTCGACAATTTATCTATTGCAGAGTTCTCCTTTGACAGTGTGCTCTTCTCAGCACCGTTTGAAGGCCTGTATAATAAATCCATCAAACGAGGATCCCAGTATGGAACGATTGGGGGAGAATTGCTTCGGCGTTTCAACGTGATCATTGATTATCGGCATGGAAAAATGTATCTCGAAAAATCAAACAGTTATGGCGATGCTTTTGAGCACGATATGAGTGGTTTAACACTCAATGCAAAGGGAGAAAATTTAGATACCTTAGAAGTGGTTGAAATCAAAGAACCCAGCCCGGCCTATGATGCTGGCTTAAGGAAAGGAGATATCATTATTAGGATCAATAGCAGGAACTTAAGAAACTCCAAACTCTCAGAAATCGTGGCAATGTTAAGAAAGAGAGAAGGAATGAGAGTGAAGTGCAGGTTCCTCCGAAATGGGCAAGTCATAACAAAGATGTTTCATCTGAAACGAATGATCTAGTTTCAAAGAGCTCCCAATTCACTGCTAATTCATTTTGTATCTATACGTACCGCACTAACAATTACTAGTTTTATTCCAGCAATGGACTACTTTCGTTTCTTCTTTTTTTGTTTTTCCCAGGCATCCATGTCCAGGATCAATATACCTTTTCCTACCCCAGCAGCATCTTCAGCATGTGCGTATTGGAAAGCGACTAGTTTTCCATCTCCGCTCACAACCGGATTTGATGCTTTGTAATTAGGATTGTCATTAAAATAGGTGATCCTTTCAACATCTCCTGATCCATCAAGTTCCAATTTATAAATGTCCAGGGTTAAGAATTCTTTCATCCCTTTGTAGTTGATTCGGTGTCTGTTACTCTCGATGAGCGTGCTAAGTCCATCCGGAAAAGTACCTTCAGCCTCATCATATGATCCCTCACTCACCGAGTAATTCCTGAATTCCTTGCTTTTGATGTTGTAGCTCATCACTTCCGCTTGAAAGCCAAAGTTTCCACCGAAAGCATAGAAAATTAGCTCATCTTCATCACCAGGCCTGAAGTTTTGTGTTTCTATATCCCAACCCTTCACCGGTGCTGGCATATCTGATGATTGAAACAATGGTCGCCAACTCTTCAATTTTGGTTTTCCTCTTTCATAGATCAGGTCTCCAGTATAGATAGTAGATCCCAGGGACCAGCCTATTTTCATTTTTGTTCTTGAAACTGCCGGGCCTTCCTTGCAATGGATTCCAAGCTGAGTTGGTGGCCCGGAAAGATCCCTTTTCAGTACCCACAATTCAGTGTTCCTTGCGTCCCTGCTTTTCCATGGGTCATTTGAATTGAAGGTAGGGGAGCCGGAGAGCAAAATATCTCCATTGGCCAAATACAAGGCTCTTACAAAACCTTCATGAAAAAAATGATGTGTCATTGGCTTTATGATGCCAGTAGCAACCTCTACTTCAAAAACATCCCCAAATGTTTTTTCTAAAAAGAGTATTCTTTTCCCATCATGTGACCAATCCGCACGTTCGCCAAAATGAGTGATCTGCCTTATGTGGGGTGGCAAATTATTGAGTAATGAATCCGTATCACTTTGAGCAAATCCAGATCCAAAAGTGGCAACAAAAAGAACAATTGTGGTGTATATTTTTCTCATATTCGTTTTCTAAAACCTCAAAGATATGATGAAACGGGCCTTACTTCCCTTGGTTATTGCCACAGTTCTTTCCTGTAGCCAAAAACAGGACACAGCTAGCCAGGAAACCCTTGTGTTAGCAGTTAAAAATTTCAACGAAGCATTTGAAAGAGGGGACGTTGAAAGATTAGATCAGCTAATAACGGAAAACTATGTCCATACCAATGGAAGCTGGAAAGCTTTTGGCAAAAATGAGTGGCTGGAATACATGAGAAAAAGAAGGGCAAGAATTGATAGTGGAGAGCTTCAGCTGAGTACGTACAGGATGGACGATCTGAATATAGAGATGCACAAAACCTCTGCATTTGTTACAGGAAAGATCGTAATGGAAGGAACCGAAAACGGAGAGTCCTTCAAAAAGGAGATCAGGGTCTCTAATTTCTGGGTGAACAAGGATGGACAATGGAAAAGAGCAGGATTCCATGATACGAGAATTGAGAATCCTGCTCCATAACTTATTCTGCTGAAGGGCCAGGAGCTATCTGTGCACCCTGGGGCATATTAAACATATTATCTGAAGGTGCTTCTTTGGATAATTTAATATTCTCAAAGATGACTTCATTTCTCATATCACCCACGGCATTATCTTCATACTGATGCCATTGAATAGCTGTTGGCAGCATGATCCCTTCAAATTCAGCCCATTGATCATATTTGATCAATCTATAGTTTTCATTGGCTTCTCCACTCCTATACGTTACAGTATACATCAACCATTCCATCTTATATGATTCCGGGTTATACCAAATGATGTAATAATCTTCAGGAGAATCTCCAATTCCTTCGCCATAAGATATTTTCACACCATTGTAAGTGGTTCCTTTGATTTCCATAGGATCAACGTCTTCATAGAAAACCCCAGGGTCTCCCACAACAAAAGGCATGGCGTAGAAATAAAAGTAGAGATTATGATAAAACCTTGAACGGCTTGCATCTACCGTATCAGGAGTTACCCATACATTCTCTCCATCAAACCCTATGGTCATCTGATCAGATACCAGTTTGATTTTTCGATTTGAGAGATTTGTGACCGTACTTTCAGCCCCTTTGGTATAAGAAAGTTGTTTCATGGAAGCCCAATTCTCATACCCACCATGTGCCTCGAACACTTTAGCAATATTTTCTGAGTGATGCTCAGTCACTATTTTTTGCTGAGGTGCCTCTTCAGTAGTCTCGGATGATTGATTCGACTGACACCCAACCATTAGGGCCAAAGCGAATAGTAACAATAATTTTTTCATGCGTTTAAAGTTTTACGAAATGAGCTAATGTACAACTTTAATCATCTGCGGTTGATGGGCTCAATAATTAGGTTGAGCATTATGCTCATTTCATGTTTAGATGAGATAGTTTTCGCGAAAGTATAAGCTCTTGATTTCTCTCTTTAATCGATTTCATGAATAGTAGCAGAAAAGTACTGTAGACAACATTTTAAGTAATGAAAAAATTCGTAACTTTAAGCGAAAAAATTCGTACATTTATTTGTGGGGAATATGGAAAACATACTGAATGATCCTGCCACAAGGTACTACAAAGCAAATGAGGGTATTTCTAAATCAGATTTTCTCTCCATTGTGGCTATGACAGGCTTGAATCTCACAGAGTTCTCAGCATTACTGCCCGTCAGCAAAAGAACCATTGAAAAATCAAAAGATGAAGATCTTTTAAGCCCGGTTGTCAGTGATCGTGTATTACAAATCGCTTCTCTCTATCAACATGGAGCAGATGTTCTTGGTGATGTGATCCTTTTCAAGGATTGGCTTAATACTCCCCTGATAGCTATTGCCGGCAAAAGACCTATCGAATTCATGAATAATGATACGGGCATCTCCATTATCCACGATCTTCTCGGAAGGATCGCTCATGGTGTTTACTCTTGATGATATTTCATGATTCTGCATAGAATCACTTCAAAAACTCATATCAGAGATCTATCAGGGACCGGCGCTATGTTGCACGGTGGCCGTTGGAACGCCAAGGGAATACGCATGTTATATACTTCGGGGAGTTTGTCCCTGGCAGCTCTTGAAACTGTGGTAAACTTATCAGGAAATAGGTTGGGACAAAGTTTGTACTGCGTGGAATTGGAATTCCCCGATGAACTACCAATCTCCGAGGTTGATCAGCTTCCCAAAGACTGGAATATCTACCCTCATACCTCTGACACTGTCCTTATTGGAAATGACTTTATTAAGAAAAATGAACTTTGCTTAAAAGTGCCCAGTGCCATCATTCCTTCCGAACATAACTATCTACTTAACCCAGCTCATGATGATTTTCTAAAAGTACGCTTTTTAGATGCCAGACCCTTGATTTTAGACAAGCGACTTATTCGAAACATAGATTGAGAAAGTGATTTTAGAATAAAAAATTTAGAATTCTTGAAACATTAAAACTACAATTAAGGTATAAGGTAGATATTATTACTACATTTAAGGTAAAAATTGAACAATGGGTAAACATCATTTAGGAGAATTTGAGGAGGTAGTAATGCTAACCGTAGCAATTCTCACCAACGACGCCTATGGTTTTTCCATCATCGAAGAAATGGAAAAACGACTCAATCGCAAGGTCAGCATCGGAGCTCTTCAAACCGTTCTAAGACGGCTTGAAAAGAAGGGATACCTCACGTCAGAACTAGGGGAATCAACCAATGTTCGAGGTGGAAAGCGAAAGCGTTTTTTCACGCTTACTTCGAGTGGTAAAAAGGTGCTACAAGAAACCAAAGAGCAACGAATGGGTCTTTGGAGTGCCGTGCCTGAATTTGTTTTTGGTAAATAAATCCAATTCACATTGAAAGAAAATACTCCTATCACACCTCCAAATTGGCCGCTTCGATTCTTTCGTTGGTTTTGCGATCCGGAATGTGCCGAAGATATTGAAGGGGACCTGCTGGAGCGCTTTGAAAAAAGAAAGGACAATGGCTCTCCGGCCAAGTGGCTATTGTTGATGGATGTTCTAAAGCTTTTCAGGCCTGGCATTATCAAAAACTTTGAAGGAACTAAAAAACTCAACCATTACGGCATGTTAAAACACAATCTTAAAATTGGCTACAGAACCCTCCTTCGAAGGAAAACACTCTCTCTTATCAACATTGGAGGGCTTGCTTTGGGTCTTTCAATTGCTATCCTGATTTCGTTGTGGGTTCACGATGAACTAATCTTCAACAGGTACCATGAGAACTATGAAGATATCGCTCAGGTATTGCAAAAACAGACGATCAATGGTTCTGTAAAAGTTCAGTCCTCAATTCCTTATCCGTTAGGGGACGAATTAAGAAACAAATACGGAAGTGACTTCAAACATGTGGTCATGAGCTCCTGGTTTGGAGATTATGTGCTCTCACATGGCCAAACAATCCTTTCACAACGAGGTGGGTT
>JANQEC010000184.1 GCA_028278585.1 Cyclobacteriaceae bacterium
ATCAATATGGTCTGACCAAGCACTTCCTTTTTCCCAAAGTATTTCATTGCTGTGGTCTCAGTGAGAATAGCTTCGTGGGGAGAGGACAAGGCTGAATTCTGATCACCCAAAATGAGATGGTGATAGAATATTTTTAGAAAACTTTGGTCAACTGCATAAACTTTAGAACCCCTGAAATATTTCTCTCCTATTCTAAATTGTGCATCATCAATTCCGAAGGCCCTGGTAAAGTCCACTACTTCCGGGAATTCGTCCTTGATCATTGGACCGAGTGCATGGTAAGTCTCACAATCCTGATCGATTAATGTTTCGCCATCCAGGTAGTCCATTGTGATCCGTACCGTCCTATCTGCATTTGGGTTATAAGCTTCGTAGCTAAGTTCGAATTTGACATAAAACAAAATGAGCAAGGCAATCACAAACCCGGACGTAAGGCCTAGAATATTAATTCCTGAATAGAGCTTCTCTTTTCGGATTAATCTGAGTGTGGTTTTTATGTCGTTTTTTATCATGGCGTAATTGCTGAGTTTTTGAGTTCTATTAAAATTTCGAATGATGCCCGGTCGAAAAAGTTTTAGAACATCCAGTGTGTAAAGCCACTTTGCCGTCTGTTCATTCTGTTTTCTTTTTTCAAATCGTTCGAGTAAGTCTCCTTCAATATCCTCCGCAAACTCCGGATCGCAGAACCAGCGAAAGAACCTTGTCGGAAGCTTTGGTGGATGGTTTGATTTATTCACTTCGAAGAGCTTCAACAGGATTGGATATAGCAGCCTTAATTGATTGAAAACTAACTGTAATTAGCGTTATAAGAAGTGCTCCGAGACCAGCATAAATGAAAATCCACCAGTGAAGGTCCGTGCGGTATTCGTAATTCTGCAACCAGCTTTTGAGCGCAAAGAATGAAATAGGAAGTGCAACAAGGCATGATATACTGACCAGCAGAACAAATTCTTTCGAGAGTAGTTTCCATAAACTTTGGATCGAGGCTCCAAGTACTTTTCGAATTCCAATCTCCTTGGTTCGCTGTTCCGCCATAAATGACGCCAGGCCTAACAGACCCAGGCAACTGATCACTATAGCAAGAATTGCAAAAATGGTAGACAGGTTGCCAATCCGCTTAATACCTCTGAACTTTAGCGCGTGCTTTTCTTTTGCAAAATCGAATTCAAATGGGGCATTCGGAACATGTTTACTAAAAACATCTTCCACCGACGAGATGGCTTGAGGCATGCTCATTTCCTGATTCAATTTCAACAATATCCAGTTGGACATATCATGGGGATCAATGGTATAGATCGTTGGTCGCACCGGATCGAATGGAGATTCTATAAGTATGTCCTTTATCACTCCAATGATTTTGAAGTCTCGACTTCCCCATTTAATTGTTTTTCCTACAGGCTCTACCAGGTTCATGTAGGCAGCAGTTGTTTCAGTAATGATTAGTGCCATAGAATCGGTAGGAAATTCAGTGGAAAAATCCCGGCCTTGCGCAATTTTCCAATTGATCGTTTCGCCGTAGCTATGAGATACCCACATGACAGCCAGGAATGGAGTGAACTCAGGATCCATGCCTTCCCACCTGAATCCATCTCGTACGTTCCATATTTCTGTCAAAGGGCTGGAAGAAAGTGCTGTTTCAGTCACAGCTGGTCCGTTTATGAGTTCATTCTTGATAACATTGTATGCATCATAATGTTGCTGTGTGCTCATTTCTACCATGACGGTTCCATTGCTATCGTAACCGGTTGGGCGGCTACTTGTGAAGGCGATTTGCTCTCGCACCACAAGTGTGTTGACGATCAGTATAACCGATATGGTAAATTGGAAAATGACAAGACCCTTTCTTAAAACGGATGCCGATAGGCCAGTCTTGAATGTTCCCTTTAGAACCTTGACGGGAAGGAAGGATGATAGATAAAGTGCGGGATAACTTCCGGCAAGCAAACCTGTAAACAGGACAAAAAGAATCCCAAGCGTCCAGAAAATGGTGTTGTCAAAGGGTAATACCATTCGCTTTCCTGACAATTGATTGAATTCGGGCAATGCTAACGTTACAATAATACAAGCAACTAAAAAAGCGAGGAATGTTACTAGAACAGATTCTGTCAGAAATTGAGCAATAAGCTGCCGCCGCAATGATCCAATGGACTTGCGTATTCCAACTTCCTTCGCCCTTCCTACTGAGTGAGCAGTGCTTAGGTTCATGAAATTGATGCAGGCAAGAAGAAGGACAAAAGCTCCGATTGCTCCAAACAACCGAACATATGTGATTGGCCCACCTTCTCGTTCTCCATTTTTCCAACTCGATCTCAGGTGCCAATCTTTCATCGGGTTGAGAAACATTTCGGGGTTGTGAACCCGCTCTCCCTCGTCTACATGGTCATATTTAACTTTTTTAATTTTTTCACTAACTCTCTCAATAGATCCCTGCTCATGGAGTTGGACAAATAGTTGAAAGGAGTTGTCATCCCATAACTTGAGATCTCTGGCACGCTGTACCCATTCCTGGGATGCAACATATAATTCCCATGGAGCTATGAAATGCATCCTTCTGAAGCGACTGTTGTGTGGTAGATCCTCATAGACACCCGTAACAATCACTTCTTCCTCATTGTAAATGAGAACTAGCTGACCCATTGGATCTTCGCTTCCGAATAGCGCTTTGGCCAAAGATTGCGAGAGAATGATGGAGGAGGGATCTTTCAAGCCATCTCTCGTTCCCTTTATCATTTTCAAGGACAGCATGTGTGGGCTACCGGGCTCCATGAATCCACCACTTTGCGAAAGGATTGTTTGGCCATGTGATAGTACGTAATCTCCAAACCAGGAGCTC
>JANQEC010000191.1 GCA_028278585.1 Cyclobacteriaceae bacterium
TGGAGCAAGATTCAGTGGAGGAGTATGGCGTGATTTCTCATTTGGCACATTGCAGCTAGAGGGTTTCTTTACCTACAGTTTTAGTAACTTTATTGATGCTGGTGATCTATCCAACGATCAACTTCCTGATGTGTCCAATCTTTGGAGCTTTGGGATATCTGTAGGATATTTTATCTCATTTGGAAAACTTGAAATGGTGAAATGAGCAAGCTTAGATACATGAATGTGCTGGTAATCCCAGCACTAACATATATCTCTTTTACGAGCTATGGATGGCAGACATTTTTACCGATCATTTACGCCTTTATGCTTGTTCCATTTTTGGAGCTATTTATAAAAGCGAATGCAACTAATCTATCAGAAACAGAAGAAGAACTTAGGAAAAAGGATCCCATTTATGATTGGCAGATCTATCTGATGGTTCCTATTCAATGTGTGTTTGTATTTCTATTCCTTACGTCGATTGGGGAGCCGGATCTGTTGGTTTCGGATCTTATTGGTCGAATTACCGGGATGGGCTTGATGTGTGGAGTGATCGGCATCAACGTAGCTCATGAGCTTGGACACCGCTCTAAGCTACATGAACAGTTGATGGCTAAAATTCTGCTTCTGACTTCTTTGTATATGCACTTTTTTATTGAACACAACCAGGGACATCATAAGAATGTTAGTACCAAAGAGGACCCTTCTTCTGCACGGAGGAATGAAACATTATATACATTCTGGATTCGATCAGTTGTTTTTAGTTATATCTCAGCGTGGAGGATACAGCTCAAACAATTGAAGAAGAAAGGTAGCTCCTTTGTTTCACTTAAAAATGAGATGTTGGTTTTTCAGTTTGTACAAGCAATCTTCTTAGCAGCTATTGTTTACTTCTTTGGATGGCTTGTGACTGGCTATTTTGTGCTGGCAGCAATTATGGGTTTTTTACTGCTGGAAACAGTCAACTACATTGAACATTACGGTTTAGTCAGAAACAAAAAAGGTGATGTTTACGAACGGGTGATGCCACAACATTCCTGGAACTCCAACCATATTATTGGGCGTCTTGTGTTGTTCGAACTATCCAGGCATTCGGATCACCATTACATAGCAAGCAGAAAATATCAAATATTAAGGCATATTGATGAAAGTCCACAAATGCCTACAGGATATCCTGGAATGATGCTGCTGGCAACAGTACCTCCTATTTGGTTTTACGTGATGAATAGAAAGCTTAGAAAAGTTCAGGAAACTGAGTTAAGGGAAGCTGCCTGATTACAGATTAAGCCAATAAGATAACTTCACAACCAATGCCCGGTTTCTAACGGAAAAATCATCCGTGAAGTAATTGTCCGTATATACGATGAATAGATCTGATACAGGTTTGAATCTCCATTGAAATCTTGAATTGTGACCAAGGTTTTCATCCTGTGTATTATACTGGATGAAAGTTGTGAAGAATACTTTGTTTGTTAAAGTCAGATCTACACGAGGACCTATCAAAAGCAAATCAGCGTCATTAAGAGGATCAGGGAGTTTAATATTATTGTACTCAAAATTCACTCCAACCTGGAGAATGGGTTGATACCGGTAAATAAAGTTTCCTCCAAAATTTGATCTGTTCCCATTGAAGTAGCTTCCTGAATTAGCAAACAATTCATAGGTGAACGGCTTCCTGTTATCGGAACTGTATTCCAAAGAAAGATTGAGCCAGTCAAAGGTTGCGTCTTCAGGCAGTTCCGGTCCATCAGTTCTCGAGGGGTCAAATGGTCGTGTCAGTGTGACAGATTGCCACTCAAGTTCTACTTCTACCCGAGAGGAATTAAGAAACTGGAATTCATAACCTCCTGAGAAATTTTTGTCCAGGATTTTTCCTTCCGCATTAATCAAATAGCGTGGACCAAAGGACGGTCCGTGTCGTTGTACTTTTCCTTCTGTGAAGTAGTTGAAATCTATTCTTCCACCGATCGAACTAACCCCTGTCCTGGGAACAAACCCAACTTCCGCATTGTATCCCTCTCCAACGCTGCGGCCAAAAAATCGAATATTTGTTTTAGTGGTTTGATATCTTAAGAATGCTCCATAAGCAGCATTTTCATCCTGCTCCCCAGGGTCCAATGAGCGATGGTAGAAGAAATTCCCTTCCCAACGATTATTGATTGTGGCGAGGTTATAGTCCAGGCCATATACATAATTATGCTGAGAAAGTGTGATCAGGGTATCTTCGGGCTCTAACTCATTGCCTCCCAAGTCACGAAGCTGTCCTGTATTTGCTAATTCAGTTGAATCATATTCAACAAAGCTGGAACCTAGGTTGGTTCTTCCCACAAACATCCCACTGATCCTGGAGCGTTTAAATACCTGACGCTCAATTACAGCAACCGAATAGTTCTGAGCAGGGGATATTTCCTCCGATGTTTTGTCCTCGTCGGTGATCATGTTAAGGACACCAATCCGCCAATTATTACCAATTTTTCCACTGATTCTTGCACCTCCGATGATTGGAACATTTCGTTGGGTACTTCCCGAACCCTGGATGCCAATTCTTCTTGAAAAGAAAGGTCGGGCAGTTCTAAAACCATTTTGAGCAAACAAATCCTGATTTTCAAGGAAAAATTGTCTTCTC
Source organism: Cyclobacteriaceae bacterium (assembly GCA_028278585.1). Lineage (GTDB taxonomy): Bacteria > Bacteroidota > Bacteroidia > Cytophagales > Cyclobacteriaceae > Ekhidna. The sequence continues at coordinate 2,609 of JANQEC010000191.1, forward strand.
TCAGGAAATGAGATCTCAAATCGTTGTAGGTTGGTTACTTGCTGGTCCACTTCTACCTGGGAAAAATCCGGGTTGAAAGTAAGATCAAGATTAACTGAATTAGAAAGACCAATTTTTGCATCAAAGCCAGTTTCGGCATCTGTTATGGTAGATTCACCATCTTCATGATTTTTGCCAATGCTCCCACTTACATAGGGGATCAGCGCGATATTTGTTCCAGCTTTAGGAGGTGGCACATCCCATTTCATTTTTCCTGAGTAAATCATGTCACTCGCTCTAAACTGTTGCGGCACCTGGATCCAACCTGAACGCTCGTTCCGTTTTTGGTTATTTCTGATGAACTGAAGATTCCATTCCGGAATGCTGTTATATCTAAAGCTTTTATAAGGGATTGCCATTTCAACATACCAGGCATTTTCACCTTTAGTGACTGCACTGAACCATTTGTTGTCCCAATCATCCTGTACATCGCCTCCCAGGATCACCAGACCTTCACGCTGCACATTATCCGGAGTAACCTGGAAAGTAAAGCCATTGGACCGGTCATTGTAGGGATCGATGTAGAAACTGATGTTGTCATTCCTTCGCCAATCAAAATCTCTTTTTAAGGTATTAGTGATGGG
>JANQEC010000199.1 GCA_028278585.1 Cyclobacteriaceae bacterium
CTTAAGTCGCCCCCATGCTTCGTGTATTGTTGTCAGGCCACCGTCGTTGTTAACCAATTGAGACTGACTTCCCCAGACCCTTACGTCCTGGAAGACAAGCTTGAGTACATATTTATCTTGTTCGAAAAGGGCATTCAACCGTGCACGCTGTTCAACAAAGAGCGCCGGATCCTGATCTTCATTCGCCAGGGAAGCGAACCCATGACGATATTCGGTTCTTGGTCGTAGTTCGCCTGATAATGTGAATTGGGCCCAGACCTGTCCTGTCAGACCTATCAAAAGTGTCAGAGAGAGTATTTTTTTCATACTCAAATCTGTTCTTGCTCTGATTATCAGGTCATGACGGACAACAAGAGTGCTACTGATATAAATCAGTTTTTACCAGGAAGTGGTGTAGGCCTGAAAAAAATTTAAGCAACTAAAAAAATCAATATTTAACAGTCTTGATCTTCTCGGCCTCTAAAACAGAAATAGAACTTCCGTTGATCTCGATCCAACCGTCTTTTTTAAATTCAGACAAAATACGTATTACAGATTCCGTGGCGGTACCAACCATACCCGCCAGATCCGCTCTCGATATCTCGAAGCTAACTACTCCATCGTCCTTTTTGTACGTTTCGTACAATTTCATGAGACTGTCAGCAGTTCGTTTTCTTACCGTGTTGTACGCCATCTCCATCAACTCTAGCTCCCGATCAGATAGATTTCGAGATAAGAGTTTGATGAACTGGGCGGACACCTCCCTGTTTCCAAAAATGAGTTCCTGAAAATCGGTTCGAGGAATCAGGATCAACTCTGTTTCTTCCATGGCCTCAGCGAATTCAGTTCGCGTATCGTCCTGAATCACCGCCCGCTCTCCAAGAAAATCACCTTCTTTCAGAAGATCATGTACAAGCTCTTTTCCATCTTCATTGATTCGATAGGTCTTTACCTTTCCTTTCCTGATTTTGTAAACATAAGAGCCAAAATCGCCTTCACGATAAATGATATCTTTCTTCTTAAATGTTCTTGTTTTTCGCTCTTTGTCAAGGTCTCCAATGCTGTGGTACTTCTTGGCTGAGTTTACGAACTCCTCAATTTCATTTGAGTTTGATAAAGCTTCATGACGTTGTATTCTGCGTTCAATTGCACCCAACAACTCTATTTCTTCAAAAGGTTTAGTAATGTAGTCATCTGCACCCATGTTCATGCCTTTTCTAAAATCTGCTTTTTCAGCTTTTGCCGTCAGAAAAATGAAAGGGACAGATGCGGTTGATTGATTTTTAGACAAAAGATACAATACCTCATATCCATCCATCTCCGGCATCATGATGTCACATAAAATCAAGTCGGGTGGTGATTCTAAAGCCTTTTTCACTCCGTCTTTTCCATCCGGAGCGGTAATAACGTTATAATTGGAAAGCTCAAGTAGCTCAGCAATATTCTCCCGAACATCTTGCTGATCTTCGATCACCAAAACAGCTTTCTTATTCATAGATATCTATTTAAGGCACCAAATTAACCATTAGCTGAAAGTTTTGTTTGAGATATATCATGATTCATACTGAGTTATCTCATTAGCCTTCCACCACTAATAACCCAACTTGTGATCAAAACAATGGAATTATGGATTGGATTATAATAGGTATCGTAGGAGCTTCTGTAGCAATTTTTGCTATGGTTGATCTCGCATTAAGAAGTTATACGCAAAAAATAAGATTGATCTGGTATCCTATCGTTATACTAGTTCCCTTGATAGGCCCGCTTGCATACTTTTTTATTAGAAAATCACTTCACAGACGCTAGCGGGATCCGAACACAAAAAGTGCTTCCTTCCCCTTCTTTACTTTTGAATTCGATTTTACCACCCAGTAGTTTAACATACTTTTTAACAATGTTTAAACCAAGACCTGTCCCCTGAATGTTAGTTACATTGTCCGCTCGAAAGAATCGCTCAAATAGGTTCTTTTGCTCATCCTGAGGAATGCCTATCCCATGATCAATAACTTTAAGACAAACTTCCATTTCCTCAACTAATGCACTCACCTGAATAGGATCACCCTCTGATGAGTATTTACTCGCATTAGAAATTAGATTGATCAAAACATTTTTTAGGATATGATCATCTGAAAGAACAGTAGCGGTTTCACTTTCGATCTCAATTTTCTGATCCTTCTTCAAGGTATCCTCCATCTCTTCACATACTTCTTTTACAAGCATTTCTAGATCCAGCTCCTTCATATCAATCCTTATTATACCACTTTCCAGTTTTTCCATGGATAGAAAATCATTTAGAATACCGGTAAGGTTTTGTACACTTTTGTTGATCCTGTCAATGTGTTTTTCCCTTGAAGACTGTTGATCGCTCTCTGCATATTTACCTATTAGGTTGGCTGAGGAGAGAATGGTGGTTAATGGGGTTCGAAACTCATGACTGGCCATGGATACAAACCTGGATTTTAGCTCACCCAGCTCTTTTTCTCGTTCCAAAGATCTCAGAATTTCCTGTTCCGCTTTCTTCAGGTCTTCCAGGCTCTTTTTAAGTGCTTTTTCTGCAAGTTTCCGCTCCTGGATCTGACTTTTAAGTCCCAAATTCATATGTTCCAACTCTCTTGTTCTGGACTTCACCTTTTTCTCCAATCCATCGGCATATTCTGACAGTTTCTGCTGCTGTTCCTCAACCACACGTTCGTTTTCCTTTCGAATGGTTATATCGGTAATAAAAGCCACTACCATGGTTTCATCTTGGTGGCTGACGTAATTCAAGCTTATTTCTACCGGAAACATTGACCCGTCCTTTCTAACTCCCTTTAAATCCAAGCCTTGACCCATTGAACGTGGAACAGGCTTTTTCATGTACTTCTCTCGATGATTCTCATGCCTTGATCTTGCATCTTTTGGGATCAAAGTCTCTACTTTTTTTCCCAGAAGCTCTTTTTCGGAATAACCGAACATTTCCAAAGCCCTGGGGTTAGACATTTCTATCTCTCCTCTTTTATTAAAGAGCATAATACCCTCCCCCGAGTTGTGGAACAACTGACCTAGAAGTTCTCGTCCTTTTCCAGACATAAGATATTCACTACTTAGTTTCATAGCTAAGGTCTTTTCGGGGGCTTTGTTTTAAAATGATAAACCTAGCAAAGCATTATGACTCTTTGAATCTTTTCATGTGATAAAGTTCAAATTTGAGCATGACAGATGTCAGGTATGCGTCTTGATGCATCTTCTAGTTTTGACCCGTTAGACTACTCAAAATTTGTTTACACATATACTCATACCTACAGATTTTTCACCTGCTGCGTGGAAGGCCGTGGAAGTTGGATTAAATCTAAGTGATCAATATGAATGCGAAATATCCATTTTGCATATCTATCCGGTTGCGTCACGATTTTCCAATGAAGGCAGTCATGAAGAGCTCATTCCAAAGCTTGATGAAGTAAAAGAACATATGATAAAACTCAGCGACGATCTCCGCAAGGACGAAAAGACAATAATTAACAACCTTGTGGTTCCTGGAAACATTGAGCAACAGCTATTGGATTTTGTGTCCCAAAATTCCTTCGATTTGGTCATTGTTGGTGTGAACAGCAGCGGCGAGGATAATTCTCCTGGCAGCCATACTGCAAAATTGATTGAAGAGAGTGATACCCCGGTACTTGTGATCCCCAACAGCTATACATGAGATGTCCAATGTAGAAACCCTGAATGATATTGGTTGCAGCCACTGCGGGGATCCCTGCGATGATTCTATAAAAGGAAATGATGCGGTTTTTTGCTGCTATGGGTGCAAGGCGGTCTATGAACTTCTTGAAACCAGCGGGCTGGATAAATACTATTCAGAAACGTCACTTGAAAACCGGTCCTGGTCCGAGCTGAAAGGAGAACGGAAATACGGCTTTTTGGATAACGAGGATATCCAGAAGCAACTCCTTAGGTTCAGAAGTGAAACACTCTCGGTCATCAAATTCTTTTTACCCGGCATTCATTGTAGTTCCTGTATTTATCTCCTCGAGCATTTGCCTAAGCTTGATAAGAGCATTGTAAGAGCAGAGGTAAATTTTGTGAAAAGAGAAGTCACTATATCCTACGATCATACTAAGAGATCGCTCAAAGAGGTAGCCATCCTACTGTCTCAACTTGGATATCCACCAGATATTTCACTTGAAAGTCTTGACAAGACAAAAGAGCGAATAAGCAAATCTAACATTGGAATCAAAATAGCGGTTGCGGGGTTTTGCTTTGGCAATGCTATGCTGATGAGTATGCCCGAATATCTCGATCAGAATTCCTTGTTGACAGATGATTTTAAACATCTTTTCGGATGGATCAACCTGGCACTTGCACTTCCTGTATTATTATATGCCGGCAATGACTATTTCATTAAAGCATGGAAAGGGCTCAGGCATAAAAACCTAAATATCGATGTTCCAATTGCTTTAGGGATAACTGCTCTTTTTGGGAGAAGTGTTTTCGAGATCTTGACACAGACGGGAGCTGGTTATATAGACTCGCTTGCCGGACTCGTCTTTTTCCTTTTAATAGGAAAGTGGTACCAGGGAAAAACGTACCAGGCGCTCTCTTTTGAAAGAGACTACACTTCTTATTTTCCCGTCTCTATCATATGCCTTATTGATGATCAGGAATTTCAAAGACCCTTAAAAGATCTTCGAAAGGGTGATATTGTGATCGTTCACAACGATGAATTGATCCCGGCTGATGGAAAGATTCTTTCGGGTCAGGGAAACATAGACTACAGCTTCGTAACCGGGGAGTCCAAACCAGATCAAAAACAAGCAGGGCAAATGGTTTTCGCAGGAGGCAGGCAAAAGGGAAATGAACTAATTGTCCAATTAGAGAAAAGTGTAAACAACAGCGAACTCACTCAATTATGGAACAACGATGTTTTCAGAAAGAAAGAAAAGAACCTGGCAACCTGGATTGATAGAATCAGTCAGTACTTCACACTTTCTATCATATTGATTGCGGTCGGAACTGGTACCTATTGGTGGTTCACTGATCCTGCCTTAACCTGGAATGCTGTTACCGCAGTTCTCATTGTTGCATGTCCCTGCGCATTGGCACTTACACTCCCCTTTTCCTATGGCCACTCAATGCGCGTGTTTGGAAAGAATAAGCTTTATTTAAAGAATGCAGAAGTAGTGGAGTCGCTGGCAAAAATTGATACGATCATTTTTGACAAGACAGGAACACTCACCTCGAACGATTCAGAAGCAATGTTTATGGGTCCTGCTTTAAATCAGGATCAAATCCAATTGCTGAAATCTACACTTTCCAACTCTTCTCATCCACTCAGCAGATTGATCCATCAATTGCTTCCAGCGCGTGAAAAAATTCCGATTTCATCATTTTACGAAGAAACAGGCAAAGGATTTACAGCTGAGATATCTGGACACCTGGTGAAAGTCGGATCAGCAAGTTATCTCGATGTTGAAACAGAAAGTCTACCCAATGAATCCCAGGTTCATATTAGTATCAATGGATATCTGGGATATTTCGCTGTTCGTTCGACTTACAGAAAAAATGTATTTGAGATGTTAAACGATTTAAGAAAGAATTTCATTCTCAAATTGCTTTCAGGAGATAACAGCTCGGAAAAAGAACGCCTGGATCCCTACTTCGATGAGGTTCTATTCAATCAGAAACCAACTGACAAACTTGAGTTCCTTCAGCAAAATAATGGATACCAACTCATGGTTGGAGATGGCCTAAATGATGCAGGAGCTCTAAAAAAAGCAGACGTAGGAATTGCTATCTCTGAAGACATCCATCAGTTTTCACCTGCTTGTGATGCCATCCTTGGCTCAGAAGGAATTACCAAAATCCCGAAAATCTTGAAGTTTTCCAGGCAGGTGATCACTATCGTTTTCTTGGCCTTTGGTATATCGTTCCTTTACAACATTGTTGGGCTATCATTTGCAGTGGCCGGGCATTTAACACCCCTGGTTTCAGCAATATTGATGCCCGTAAGTTCCGTTACGGTGGTGGGATTTGTCACTCTGATGGTTAATTGGAGAGGAAAAGCGATTAACCAAAAAAGCCAAACCACCCAAAGATGAATCCCAAAATAAACATCATCGGAAGCAGGTAGTTTCTAAGAACCCTGGGTTGAAACCAGGATTCAAACACACGTACAAAGGGTGGGAATGCCAGCAACAGTATTCCTTTGATCAATGCAACCCACGCAACAATTGTTACCAATAACCGCCAGTCATTTACCCATATGTTGTGAAATTGAACCAATACGACACCTACTGAAGCTGCAACCCATCCACCTAAAAA
>JANQEC010000206.1 GCA_028278585.1 Cyclobacteriaceae bacterium
TACAGCCACCTTAGCTATGAATACAGACAAGATAGTTGTCTTAGCAGACAAGACTTGGAGCCCTATACGTGTTAATTTGTCTCTTTTACTTCAATAATCCTCCTCAAGTCTATTCTCAAAAGGAGTTAAGTTCCCATTGTCATTAATAAACAGTGTGTAGTGAAATGACTTTGACTTGAGTGCCGGGTCGTCGGGATCATGTTTGATCAGTGTAGCCTGATTTTCTCTAAGTCGTTTCGGAAAGTTAAAGTTGATCCGTCGAAGATCACCAGTCTTGAACATGTTAAGATGGAGTGCTGAGATTCTGATATTTACAACACCATTATAAACAGGAGACGTTGGTTGGGTCATAAGCTTGTAAATCGAAGAAGGTTTGGTGGCATGCCTGAGTCCAATTACACAGAGTATTCCAACGTTGGAATGTTCTTTCAGCAAATCATTAAACCTTTCATAAATGAGTTGGTCTCTGAATTTGTAATTGGTGTTAGGGTTTGTGTAGTCAAAAAACAAACCATTGTCCATGTCCCTTATCATGGTGGTGAATTGCTCAAAATCTGATTCAAAGAAATTTTTATACGCAGAGGGTTGGTCAGCAATGTCAGTTAGCGTGTACTTCACAAGCTGAGTAACAAACTCCCGATCGTAATAGTACATCACCGCCAGGGCATCAAACTGTTCACGATGTGCTCTTGTATCTTCGAACATTAGTTGGAAAGTGCCTACGGTTTGTTCCAGCGCTTCAGGAACGGGCTTACTTCCTATTAGCTCATTGATCACAAAAATGGCGGATTCCATTTTATACTCAATATCTATGCTGCGAACAAATATTCGTTCCACCTCGGGAAGAACTTGATTGAATTCATAAAGGTCTTTGAAGAACGCAATGTTTTCCTTGCCCCAAAACATCGTGTTTCTGGCAATTTGCCTTAAAATGAGCGTGTCGCCTGTAGCAAGGTATTTGTTAGCGAGATAGGCAGCACTCTTTCCTTGTTCTATAGCCAGGATTCGAACATTCGCATGTTGGTGCAGGTATTTAAGGGTTTTCATAGTAGCCCTGGGGACAGAGCGGATATTGTGCCAATGTTCTGCCAGGACAAACAACCTTTCATTATCGAATTCTAAAAGCTCATATCCATCGAAATTGTTGTCTTTTTCGATACTGATGCTTCTCAGATCTGGTGAAGAATCCTGGGCATTTGTTAGAATACTAAGAAACAGGGATATACATAATGCGAATGATCGATGATCCTTGGTGAGAGGCTGGCGCATGGTGATACAACGTGATATTTTTTGCTTTTGTATATAGATCAATTTAAAAATCGGTGATTTTACTGGTAATCTCAGATTCTAGATTCAGAACTACTAAGAGATGAGTGAATAAATGGAAAATATAATGAAATAAGTGGCCAAGATTAGATTGGTTATTACATCAACTCGTATCAGAAAATGGCCCAAGCCTGGTCTCTTACGGGTTTTCAAAAGAAACCATGTCAACCCGATACTCAGGGCTATAATCATAATGAGGTTCACGAACTCCATGAATTACTCCTACGATTTTTTGAGAAAAATGATTACTTCAAACGTAGATTGTTAAATCATCTTTTTTCCCACCAACTCGTAAATGTGATCCCTGTGTTTTTTGCTGATAGGGATCTTTGCTGAAAAAATATGGAGATGCTGATCTTTGATCTTTTCTACCTTATCCAAATTCACCATGTAGGAATAATGAACGCGTTGAAAGCTTGAAGGCATAATTTCTTCTAACTTTTTTAGGCTGTGGTAAACGATGAATCGATCATTTTCTGTGTTGAAGATCACATAATCCTTGAGAGATTCAATGAAGCCAATCTCTTCATATTTTAGCTGGACATAAGCACCATTGCTCTTTATAAATAATGTGTCCTTTTCAGATTTGATCTCGCTGCTTGAAGGTTGTGTTAACTTATTGACTGCAATAAGAAACCGATCAAAATTGATTGGTTTTAGGAGGTAGTCCAAAGCGTTTTTCTCATAACTTTCCACGCCATAGTTGGAATACGCAGTGGTATAAATCACATGCGGTTTTCGCGTCAGTACATCTACGAAGTTTATGCCATTGATTTCCGGCATTTCGATATCGAGGAACAGAAGTTCTACCTCGTTTTCATTCACAAATGAAATGGCCTCAATCGGATTGTCAAATTTGCCAATGAGCTCCAGGTGCTGAACCCTGCCAACATAATCTTCTAAAAGCTCTATTGCCAATGGTTCATCGTCGACTATGATGCAATTCACCTGCTTCATGAGTTAAAATTTTGGAATGAGTCATTTGGTGCACTTTTATCATTAGCGGTTGATATTGGCTCAACGATTAAAAGGTCATTATGGTCATTCATGCTATAAAGTTGCACATTTCAAATTTGCTTCAAAAGTTCCTTCATTTGTTTGACCCACTTCCAATTCATAATTATCCCCATATATCAGATCTAACCTTTTTCGAAGATTTTCAAGCCCGATACCTTCAAATTCCTTTACAACCGTCTTAGAATGATACGGATTGACCACTTTTAAGTGAATCTCCTTTGGAAGAGCTTTTAATTCAATATGAACATAGTTATTAGAATCGGATTTCTTTACACCATGCTTAAATGCATTTTCAATTAATGTCATGAGCAGGGCAGGGGGCAATTGTTGTCCTTGAACGTCACCTTCGATATCAAACGAAACATCAATGTCTTTTATACGAATTTCTTCAAGTTCAATGTAAGATTTCAAAAACTCAATTTCCACAGCAAGAGGGACACTGTCTTTTTTGTCTTTTTCCAGAAGGTATCGCATCATATAAGCCAGCTTTTCAACCACCACAGATGCTTTCGGAGATTTTTTGTTCGTTAACAGAAGCAGGTTGTTGAGTGTATTGAAAAGAAAATGTGGGTTGATTTGAAGTTTAAGGTATTTCAACTCCACTTCGAGTTTCTGATTCTCAATTTCTCTTTGTCTTGCTTTGAGTTTGAAGAAATCGAGTGAGAATTTTATCAGCGAACTGATAATTATAAGCATGATCACTTCAATGGACATCCATCTGCAGAACTTCCAGAAATCCTCCTGGAGCACTTTCCCGGATTCAGTTCTTACTTCCAGTAACCATGTGGTGGTTTGAGTACTTATTGCAACGGCCACAGCCGTGATTATAATTACTTTGATGAAGTATGCAATGTATTTTTTTGGTGAAGAAAGCAAGTTGGGCAGTGCCCAGAGCATGTGAGCAAAGACGATCCAGAGCAAGAAAGCCAGGGAGCTTATAAGGTTCAATAATGCTAAATGGAGCCCAAATTCCCTGAATACGGGAATGTTGAAAAGTATGGATAAACCTGTCCAAATGGCCAGGTGAACCTGATTATCCTTTGATAGTAATGATTTCATACTTTACTGGAATTGCTTTTGTTCACAATTACACAGTTTTTGCCCCAAAAATCACTAAAAACGCACTTTACTGAGACATTTTTAGAGACAATAGCCGATTTATTAGATACCTGCATTCAAATTAAGCATCTAATATTGAAAGGCAACTATCTAGAAAATTGGCATAGATAGTATAGGAATGACAAATTTGGTTAGCAAGTTTAAATTTTCCATAAAATGAATGTCCACGTAAAGGAAATTGAAAATATCGATTTTGATCATGCCCTTCGATTGGTTGGAGCTCTCTATCTCGAACTAGGTGAAGATGTGGATCAGGTAAGTAGCTTGGCTAAAAAATTTCTTAATAACCTGGTTTGTAATGAGCTAAGTACCACACTGGTTGTGAAAAACTTCATTACCAATGAAATCGTTACCCTGGCGACCCTTACCGAATCCAAAGCGATTTTCAGTAGCGGGAAATATGGTGTTTTGGATGAAATATACACGTTACCTAAGTGCCGATCGATGAACGGGGAATTAAATTTTAAGGACGAAATAAAAGAATTTGCTATTGGAAAAGGCTGGGGTAGAATTGATGTAGCTTCTCCCACAGATGCATGGTACCGAACCGTTCGTTTTTATCGAAATCAAGCGTTTAGACTTACGGTACCAAAATTCAAGTACATTGTTGATTTGGCAGGAGCAGCCTGATCAGATCAGCAATTTTTCAATGTACATTTTGTCGGTTTGACGACCAATCCGGGTCGCTGGGCTGTTTCGTATATTGCATAAAATACGAAATACTATGCTTACCCAAAAAACGGATGTCTTAAAATGGAAAGAGGTATATAGCCTTGCGGCGCTTAATGCAGCTGTTGTTATCAGCTGGATTGCCTACCATGAATACCAGCCTATTTTAATGGAAAAAATAGGTATCACACATCTTGTTGATTTTCTTATTATCGCAAAAGCTATAGTTCTTATTCTCATTCCTCCATTTGCAGGACTCTTATCTGATTACATCCTTCGGAAAAATGGAAAGTTCCTCATCATTTTCACTGTTGGAATCGGAGCTACAGCGATGGTCTTTATGGTGGTTGCCACACTGGTAGGTACGCATCATATCCTGGACGTAAAGACAATACTTCCGTTTATGATCGTGGTTTGGCTCATCAGTATGAATCTGTTTGTAAGTCCTGCCAATTCCATGATTGAAGCTTTTGCTCCTCCCAAGAAACTTCCGATTGTCATGGGATTTCTTTTCCTGGTCACCGAACTTCTTTATGCGCTTGAACCAGTGGTTGTTGGATTGGTCAGCTTTTTTGGTGATACTCTAACCTTTGTGGTAGGGGGAATTTTAATAGCTGGTTCAGGGTATGTGTTTCACCGGGTATCGTCAGATGAAGTAATTCAAAGAAAACAGGAGCTTTTAGAGAATGATAGAGTACAGAGCCAACCCTTTATTTCGTATATAGCCATTTTGATTGTAGGATTGTTTTTAGGGGTTGGGAAGGCGTTTTTGATAGAGTTTTTACCAGAACATTTTGCATTTAAATATCCTGCTGTCGGTGAATACGGAGATTACATTTCCTTTGGGATTCTTGGAATTTGTGCTGTTGCTGGCTTTTTAATAGGTAAACGAGTATCCGAATCGAATTTGAAGAAAGTAATTGGAACCAGTTTTGGGATTCTTGCTGCTGGTGTACTGCTCATGCTAGTGTCCTCTAACCCTTATTTAACAGTAGCGGCGGCTTTGATTATTGGCGCAGGATTTACAATGATCAATATTAGTGGTCTGCCCTTTGCCATACAGAATCTATCCGTAAGACATGTGACCTACGGTGTTGGAATTTACATTGGAGCTTCAGAAATTCTTACGGGCTTGTTTGAATATATGTATGCCTGAGGCTAAAAAGAATTGAACCGGATCAATCCATCTATCCGGTTCAAGACCTAAAACCGGGATATTCCCTTGTAAACTCCAGCATTTTCAATGCTTTCAATGGACCCAAGCATTGTGATCATCTGTCCTCTCGAACTAACGAAATTGGCTGATTCATATCCGGATCCATCGATTTTAAAAGTAATTGTACCTTGACCAAATTGGTTTGTGTTCACTTCAACCAGTACTGTAATAGCGCTGTTCTTTTTGTTCCTTTTTACTTTGTAACTGGTGATTGATCCTGTAGCTGTTACTCCTCCCAAACCATTCAAACCAACCTCATTTGGAAGAGCGGTCTGAAAAACAAACGTATCATTGTCAACCATCATGTAATTGTCTGAAAACACAATCACTCGCTCTCCTTGACGTCCATGAAGAAAAGTTGCGTTCAAAACAAATTTCTTTAAATCGATCAATTTGCTTACATCGTCAAGTTTTTGACTAAATCGTTCTTGATTTTTGGTTGTTACTTTAGTTGCGACCCGGTGTGCAACATCTAAAACTGCTTTCAATGGATCTCTGTTGTTCTCAGATTTTGAAAAACCATCTTGTTTGATTTTCTCTTTGGATTTAGTCTTATTAGCCTTTTTTGTTTCAATTTCAATAACTCCACCCTCGGCCTTTGATCCATATTTTTTTAAGGTTTCTTTACCGCGAGAAACCTCTATACGTTCGATAAGATCAAGATTTAAGTTGTTAACTTCTTTTTGATCAATTTCTTTTCCATCCAGAATGTAAATAGGATCATCTGTCATTTTTTCCGGATCAAGAAATGCTCTTTGTTCTCGCCTTAATAAACTCAAGACTTCTTCTCCTTTCTCCCTTTCCATTTCAATAGCTTTCATTTCTGCTTCGACTTTCTCACGTTCTTTCTCTATGATACTTCTTTCCGCTTCTACCATTTCCCGTTCCTTCTCCATGGCTTTCATTTCAGCTTCGACCATTCTCCGTTCCATTTCCATCTTCTCCAGTTCTATTCTTTCCAGGTGCCTGGCCACAGCCTCAGCTTCAGCAAGTTCCATTACTACCACAGCTCTTTCTTCTTCTTTATTTTCAGGGGAGGGTTCAGGTATTAATACAGCCCTGGAAAACTTGTGATCTTTAATGTAATCCCTGGGATCCTTGTGGCCAACACCCACCTCTACTACTTCATAGTGAAGGTGTGGACCCGTTGATCGTCCAGTGTTTCCACTCAATGCGATTTCCTGGGAACGTTTTACTTTGTCCCCTCTTTTCACATTTAGCTTGGAGAGCTGGGAATAACGAGTCATGTATTGATCTCCATGTTCTATCAATACATAATAGCCATACTTATCATGATAGCTAGCCTCATGAACTGTGCCATCAGCAGTGGCAATGACAATAGAACCTTCAGGGGTTCTCAGGTCAAGACCTTTATGCATCTTTTCTTTCTTATCAATGGGGTCTATACGCATTCCAAATCCTGAAGACACTTTCATATTCCCCGCATCCTTCAATGGAAGTATCGACGGTAAGAAATTATTTTGTTGTGTCTTCGGAACAACGATTGGCTCAAAAGCTTCTTCAATTTCCGTCTTTGAGGTTTTCTCGGAAGGACTTATAATTGGTACCAGTTCCGCGATCTTTACTGGTTCAGCTTCTTGAGTAATCATTGGTTCGTCCATTGTTTTATTAGCAAAAGCAAGGATGACGAAAAAGGTAACTGGTGCTGCAAGCAAATACGCCCATGCAGCTCTTTTATTTTTTTGTTTGTTTATCATGACAATTCTTTTTTTAATCGTTGAAAAATTGAAATGACTCACCAAACCTGAATACGGGGATGCTTTCAACTGTGAAAAAAGTACTTCCTGGTATCCGATTGGATCGGGAAATTTCTTTATTACAGCAGCATCTGCCTGGTATTCGTGGATTTCGATGAGTGCTCTTCGGTACAAATACATGAAGGGATTGAACCAAAACAGGGCAACCATGAAATCAATAAGCAGTCGATCAATCGAATGACGCTGCCTTACATGCTCACATTCATGCTCCAGGATCTGATCAAACGAATTCGTTCCAAATATTTTTTTAGGAATGAAAATGTTAGATAAGAAACTGAAAGGATGAATCTGGCTGGTTTTGAAAAGTTTAAACCATTTTCTTTCTACATATACACTTTGTTTTTTGAGTTTTTGAAGAACAAGTAAATGAAATATAGACCTAACTATTAATGTGAACGCCAATACCAGGTATATCCATTGAATAATTGTGCTATAGTTAACAGGTTGAGGTGATTCAACGGTGGAAACTTCACCTATACTTACTCCACCACCAATTGCATTTTCACTCTCCCATTCAAACACCTCAGCATCGGTTGGGAGCATTGGAATTGATTTTTCTGAAACCGGAATCTCCAGGACCGGGATAAGAAATGCCAGGAACAGCGTACCTAACAGGTAGCCCCGATTTAGCGAATATGTGGTTCTGTTTTTTAAAAAGAAGTAATACAAGAAGAAAAATACCCCTTGAATGGTCATTACTTTGAACAAATACATCGATAACTCACTATTTTCCATCGCTCTTCTGTTTACTTATCTGATTATCAATTAAGGTGCGAATTTCTTGAAGCTCCTCAACCGAAAGTTCGTTTTGTTGCGTAAAAAATGAGGCAAATTGCCGCGTAGAGTTGTTGAAGAAATTGCTCATCAAGCCATTAAAAGACTGTTTCGTATACTTCTCTTTTGAAAGGATCGGACTGTATTCACGTACCTTTCCAAAAGTCTCGTACTTCACAAACCCTTTTTTTACCAGCACATTTACGACAGTTGATATGGTTGTATACGCAGGACGTGGGTCCGGATACATCTCAACAATGTCCTTGAGATAGGCTTTTTTCAACTCCCAGAGATAATGCATCAGTTGCTCCTCTGCTTTGGTCAATTCCTTCATGGATGTAAAACTATAACTATAATTATAATTATACAACTATTTTTATAGTTATTCAAAAATATGATGAGTGGTAGCACCAAACGGCTAGTTTATGATTCGATTGTTTTTATTTTGATTGATGATCAATTAAGCAGATATGAATTACTCAAAAATGTACCCCCTCCTGTTAGTAGTGCTGTTTTGTCTTCTGGCTCCTCAACCCAACCGTGCCCAGTCTTCAGATAAAGCAGATAAAAAGAAATCTTCGATAAAAGCATACGATGAAATAGTAACACCAACAACAGTTTCTGACGATGGACTTTTTAACGTTCATCGGGAAGATGAAAAGTTTTACTACGAAATTCCATTTTCCATGCTTGACAAGGAAATGTTGTGGGTGAGTCGTATTTCAAAGGTTGCTGAAGGAGTAGGGGGTGGTTTTGTAAATGCTGGTACAAAAACAAATGAACAGGTTGTTCGGTGGACGCGTGTCAGGAACAGTATCCACTTGAAATCCATTTCCTACAACAATGTAGCGAATGACAGTTTACCCATCTATAACTCAGTGCGCTACAATAATTACGAGCCCATTATATCTTCATTTAAGATTCAGGCCTTTAATCCTGATTCGACGACTTTGGTAATAGAGGTAACCGACCTGTTTTTGTCAGATGTTAGAGCCATTAGTGGATTATCAGAAAGAGTGAGAAAACGACATAGCGTAAAAAGCCTTGATAAGAAAAGGAGTTTCATCAATCGAATCTCAAGTTATCCGAAAAATGTGGAAGTCCGACATGACATGACCTTTACAGCCAACGAACCACCTTCGAATTCAAGGACCGCAACCATTTCAATAGAAATGAGCCAATCAATGTATTTGCTGCCCGAGGAACCGATGCAGTCAAGATTGTATGATAAACGTGTCGGATGGTTCACCATCCGTCAGGTAGACTATGGTTCAGAAGAACTCAAAGCTGACGAGAAGAGGTACATCCGAAGATGGAAACTCATCCCAAAAGACAAAGAAGCCTATGCAAGAGGTGAGCTGGTTGAGCCTGAAAAGCCCATTATATATTACCTTGATCCAGCCACTCCAAAAAAATGGGTTCCTTATTTTAAAGATGCCATTGAAGATTGGCAAATCGCATTTGAGGTAGCAGGCTTCAAGAATGCAATACTTGCCCGTGAGGCTCCATCCAAAGAAGAAGATCCTGACTGGAGCCCGGAAGATGCACGTTATTCAACGGTTAGATATGTGGCTTCCACCACTCGAAATGCAATTGGCCCAAGTGTCACAGATCCAAGGTCGGGCGAGATCATCGAAAGTGATATCATATGGTACCACAACCATTTAAGATCATATCGGAACAGATATTTATTGGAGACTGGAGCGGCTAATCCTGGAGCTCGAACCTTAAACACTTCGGAAGCAGAAATTGGAGAAATGATTCGACGTGTGATCTCTCATGAAGTGGGCCATGCGATCGGATTACCACATAATATGAAAGCCAGCTACTCTTATCCGACGGATTCTCTACGTTCTGCAAGCTTTACGCAAAAATGGGGATTGGCAGCAACGATCATGGATTACACACGCTACAACTATGTAGCTCAACCTGGAGATGAAGGGGTAAGATGGGTTCGCATGTTAGGCCCGTATGATAACTATGCTGTCAATTGGGGATATCGGTACATCCCCGGCGCGGATTCGCCCGAAGCAGAGCGAACCACCTTAAACGGTTGGATTAACGAAAAGAATGGTGATCCCATGTATTTGTTTGGAGGCGGCAACAGGTTCGATCCTAGCTCACAAACGGAGAGTGTGGGAGATGATCCGATTTTAGCCAGTACTTATGGTCTATCCAATCTAAAAATTGTAGCACCAAACCTTGCTGAATGGACGGCAACAGATGGAAAGGGATATGAAGATCTTGAAGAGTTATACGGTGAACTTGTTGGGGTTTGGTCCAGGTTTGCGGGTCATGTAGTAGCCAACATTGGTGGAGTCTATGAGAAATTTAAAACAACAGATCAACCAGGCGCTACATATACGCATTTAGAAAGAAGTGAACAAGTAAGAGCAATGCGATTCTTAAATCAGAATGTGTTTAGCACACCGGACTGGTTGTTGCAAAAAACAATCATTGAAAACATCGGACCAGTGGGAGTTGTGGATCGGGTCAGAGGAATGCAAGTAAGACAGCTTAACAATCTCTTGAGAAAAGACCGACTCACAAGAATGATTGAAAATGAGGCATTCAATGGTACAAGTTCCTATACATTAACAACCATGTTGAAAGAGCTGCGAGCTGGGCTCTGGTCTGAATTGGAAACGAGAGCAGGTATTGATGTTTTCAGGAGGAATCTCCAAAGAGCTCATGTGGAAGCATTGGGCAAGTTAATTGAGGAGGATAAGGAAGAGTGGTCTGATATAACTTCCGCGGCCAGATCTGAGTTAAGATCGATACAGTCTGCGGCTAAGAGTGCAGCCTCTAAATATAGAGAAGGGATCATGCGATCCCATCTTGAGGACGTGGTGGCCAAAGTAGACGATACTCTGGAAGCCGATAAATCCGAATAATTGTTATCTAACTGGTTTAGTTGAAATGTATCACATAATCATTAACTTCAATAACCTACTATTTTGTATAGCGATATCCAATGACTAAAAAATAAGATCATGAAAAAACCAACCTTACTGTATTTGCTACTACTGTCCGTATTGATCGGATATGCTCAAAATGAGAAAAAAGTAATGTCCATTGTTGATTTCCTGAATATTCCGGGAGTTTCAAGTATTCAGCTTTCACCTGATGGAAAAGATGTGCTCTATGTTTTTTCTGAGAGTGATTGGGAAGAAAATAAGCAAGTGGGTCATGTCTGGAGAGTAGGATTCGACGGTAGTGATGCCAGGCAAATAACTTCTGGTGAAGGCGAAAGTAATCCTTTATGGTCGCCGGATGGGAAATGGATCAGCTTCGTGACAAAGCGAAACGATGATAAAGTAAACCAGATCTATCTCATGCGAAAAGATGGTGGAGAAGGTATGCCACTTACCAACCACAAAACCCCGGTTAGCTCCGTGCGATGGTCCGGGGATAGCAAATTCATCTATTTTATAGCAAACGATACACTTACAAAGGCAGAAGAAAAAGCGAAAAAACTCAAGGATGATGTTTATGCATTGGATGAGAACTACAAGCAAAGGCATTTGTGGAAGGTCTCGGTTGATGCGAAAGAAGAATCACGAATTACCGAAGGAGAATTCTCCATCATGTCTTATGATGTATCGAAGGATGGTCAACAAATCCTGGTTCATCGTGGAGTTAATCCACTATTTGATTTTTACAAGGAAAGTGAGATCTGGATCCTTGACGGGAACGGCGAAAATGGACGCCAGCTTACGGATAATACAATAGGAGAGGGAGGCGCCCGCCTTTCACCAAAAGGAGATCAGATCTTATTCACCGCTGGTGCCAACCAGGAATTTGACTCTTATTACAATGATAATCTTTTTCTGGTCTCACTAGGTCAAAACCCTGAGGCGGTTATACAAACACCAGACTGGCCATATGATATTTTTTCCGCTGAGTGGTCTGCGGATGGTAACTCCATTTTTCTACGTGCCAATATGGGAAGTGAGTTGCAGTTGTGGCAGTACCAGGTTTCCAATGGCAAACTGACTCAGCTTACAGAAGGAAAACACAGCATAGCTCAATGGGATTACGAACCTCTTTCCGATAAGCACATTATGACGAGGAGTACAATAGAAAACCCTGGAGATATTTTCGCATTAGAAAAAGGAAAATTGAGACAGGTAACACGTCATTACGACTATATGACTAAAGAATTCCAATTACCAAAACAGGAGGTCATCTCCTGGAAAGGTGAAGATGGAGTGACTGTAGAAGGGTTGATCTATTATCCACATGATTATGAGTCCGGAAAAAGATATCCGCTTGTAGTACAAACACATGGAGGACCTGCCTCTTCCGATCGGTACGGTTTTTCCAGGAGTTTCACTCGTTACAATCCGGTCTTGACTGGCAAGGGTTATGTAGTACTCCAACCCAACTACAGAGGGAGCACCGGCTATGGTGATGATTTTCTTCGTGACATGGTTGGCAGCTATTTTAATCAATCGCACCTTGATGTAATGAAAGGAGTGGATTACTTAATTGAACAAGGGATTGCGGATGCTGAACGAATGGTGAAAATGGGTTGGAGCGCCGGAGGACATATGACAAACAAGATCATAACTTTCACGGATCGTTTTAAGGCAGCATCATCCGGAGCGGGTGCGGTTAACTGGATTGGCATGTATGCACAAAGTGATATTAGAACATACAGAACACCGTGGTTTGGAGGTTCACCATGGCAAAAAGATGCTCCTATTGATGTTTATTGGAATCATTCACCATTGAAAGATATTAGCAATGTGACCACACCCACACTTGTGATAGTAGGTGAGAGTGATCCTCGAGTTCCGCTTCCTCAATCGGTGGAGTTATATAGAGCTTTGAGAAGTCTTAACGTTCCAACTCATTTGTATGTAGCACCAAGAGAACCTCATGGTTGGAGAGAACTTCGTCATAGATTGTATAAGATCAATGTTGAGTTAGACTGGTTTTCCAAGTATGCACTTGATCAGGAGTATGAATGGGAAAAGGTGAAAGCGGAGTGATCTCTTGAATTTCTAAAATGATTGCAAGAAAATTAGCAGGATTAAAATAGGGCAAACCACTTTCAGGAAGATCGGCCAGATCTTATAAAAGAAGCTCTGTTCGATTTCAGGATATCCTTCTTTCAGTTCATTCAGGAGTTTGTCTTTTCTCAGAACCCAACCTGCGAAGATGGCAATGGCCAAACCAAGAAAGGGCTGACTATAGACTGTCGTTGCAGTAACAACAAGGCCAAACAATGCATTGAAATTAAAAACGATGATGAGGCTAACGATCCAAAAGAATCCACCAGTGATCCATGTAGCCTTCGTTCTGTTGGTGTTCTGACTTTCAACCACGTATGCAACAACAGGCTCCAGCATGGCAATAGAAGAAGTGAGTGAGGCAATACTCATTAGAAGAAAAAATATGAATGCCACGACCCAACCAATCGAGCCCATAGATTTGAATAACCCGGGGAGTACCTGGAAAATAAGGTTAGGACCGGATATCAGGTTTCCGCTAGCATCAAAAATTTCTGTTCCAAGATTAGCTGCAGCATACATTGCCGGAATGATAAGCAAGCCTGCAATGAAAGCAACGCCAATGTCACAAAGGGTAACTAACCACCCCAACTTGACGAGGTTTGCTTTTTTGCTTGTGTACGATCCATACACCAGCATTCCTCCAACACCCAGTGAGAGCGAAAAAAATGCTTGCCCCATGGCGCTGGTGATCAATTTTGGGTCGAAAATCTTATCAAAATCAGGCAGTAAGTATACCTTCACCCCTTCATACGCTCCATCCAATGTGAGTACATAGATCACAAGGAAAAAGAATAACACAAAAAGTGTAGGCATAAGTC
>JANQEC010000076.1 GCA_028278585.1 Cyclobacteriaceae bacterium
CCAACTCATCCTGAAGAATTCTAATTTGATTTCTCAAGAAATAATCCCGCTGTTGTTGGTCAATATCGGTATGAACCTTTTCCTGGATTTCATGCTTCAACTCCAACATTTGAAGGTCCTTAAGCATGAATTGAAGTAACAATTCTGCTCTCTTTTGTGGATCATTCACCTCTAGCAATCGTTGCTTATCAACTACCTCTGCATTCACATTTGATGAAAGGAAATGGGTTAGAAATTGAAAATTTTCAATGTTGTCAATCGCGACCTGGGCCTCTCGTGGGATTTCAGGGCTCAGGTTCATGATCTTCGCAGCAGTATCTTTCAAAGACTGAACGATCGCCTTCTGCTCTTTCGCGTCTATTTTGATTGGGTGGTCCTTGATCAAGCTGAAATTAACCTGATGATGAGGTTCTTCTTGAATTTGAGCCTCTACTTTAAATCGACTCTGCCCTTGAATAATGATCGTAGTATTACCATCTGGCAAGACGATCATTTTAAGAATCTTTGCAATGGTCCCGACTTCAAACATGTCTTTGAATTTGGGATCTTCAATATTATTGTTCTTTTGTGCCAATACTCCAAGAATGCGATCTCCACGATAAGCACGCTTAACTAACCGAATTGATTTTGTTCGTCCTACGGTTATTGGCAAAACCACACCAGGGAAAAGTACTGTATTCTTGATAGGCAAGACCGGTAAATTCTTTGGCAATTTTTCCTCAGAAAGCTCCTGGCCATCTTCCGGAGTTATTATTTGAATGAGCTCTTCTGAATCGCCTGATGCCAAATCAGAAATTAAAAAAGGATGAGAGTCTTTTTTGAACATATAGGTGCCAAAATGGCAGATTATCTTATAAAAACCCTATTCTAAGGGATATTACATTAATTGGTCAATCGGTATGCCAAAGTGTTTTCCATACCAAATAGTATTAACTTTAATTCGTTAAAATAACATTACTGACGAAACGACAGTATGCATCAAAAATTTTCCGCCTTTTTATGTTGCATTATGGTTTGCTTTTGTTTGTGTCTTGAGGCACAAAATAGGCGAAAAGAAGTCCAAATACTCACTGATTCAATTCCTGAGGATGTTGTTTTTAATGTCTATGACTTTGAGGGAGTCAATAAATATTCGCGCTACTACGATAAGCAAAAACTAGCACGGATCATTAAGCTGGACATGGATCAGGAATGGGAGAAGCTTTTTGATGCATTAAAAGACTACGTAAAAAGGTTTGGGATCCAAAATTTTTACAAAGACACCAAGCTTATTTGGCGACTGGCCAAAATGACAGAGTTATTTGGTGATCAAGATGAAGCAAAGACATTATATCGGACAGTACTTCGGCATCACTATCAAGGTATCAGCATTAAAGAAATCGAGCTTTATTATGATTCGCTTAACAAGCAGGCTGCTGAACAGTTTGTCCCAATTGATTATTACTATGAATTGGTTGAGCATCGAAAGCTTATAGATACACTTAGGCCACCTCGCGGAGTTCTTTTGAATATGGGGATGCTCGTAAATAGCTCTAGCGCCGATTATGGCCCCGCATTGAATATTACCAATGATCTACTGGTCTTTACTTCCAAACGTAAAAAAATCGATGAAACCATACGATTTCGTGAAGATGAAGATCTGTTCTTCAGTCGAAAGGATCCATATGGAACCTGGTCAAAAGCCAAGCCAATCGAGCGGTTAAATTCCCACTACATGGAGGGATCCCCGTGTATAAGCAGAGACGGAAAGACATTGATCTTTTCAAGATGCTTTGCTCCTGAAGGGCTGGGGCACTGTGATCTGTTTTATGCCACATTGGAGGAGGATAGTGTTTGGAGCAAACCAGTTAACATGGGCACCAATGTAAATAGTGTTAGTTGGGACTCACATCCCTCATTATCACACAGTGGTGATACCTTATACTTCGCTTCTGATAGGTTGGGAGGTTTTGGTCTTTCAGATATTTATTATTCCATAAAAGATGCGAGGGGTATTTGGCAGCCAGCCCAGAACATTGGCCCGGTCATCAATACCAGGCATAGTGATTTTAGTCCTTTTTTCCACCCAGTCTTCAACGTACTTTATTTTAGCTCAAATGGTCAGCTATACAATTTTGGAGAGTTCGATATTTACAAGGCCTATAATGTTGATGGGTATTGGACGGAACCTCAAAACATTGGACCGCTTGTAAACGGAAGAGGTAGTGAAACCTATTTCACGATTGACTCGGACTCTGAATTGCTATTTTATGCGCGTTCATCAACAAATGATCTTAGCAAACAAGATATTTATTCATTCCCTTTGCCGATGTCTGCACAACCATTGGCTACCACTACAGTAACAGGTACATTGACCGATTCCATCACTGGGGTACCTTTTCAGGGAATTGTTTCTATTATTGATTTAGATGAAGGACTCGAAGTAGCGCCCAAGTACCTCAAACCAGACGGATCCTTCGAGTTTGAGCTGATTGATCAAAGGAATTATTTACTGATTCTACAGGGAGATGATTTTTTTAGAATAGAAGAGGTCTTTTTTCTTGACGGGCCTATTGAGCTTAACAAAGTTACTGAGCCGCTTGCTAGCCGGGTAAAGTTTGAATCCATAGAATTTGACGTTGGAAAGGCAGACCTGAAGACGGAAATGTACGCTGACCTCAACAAGATTGTGAATTTCCTTTATGACAATATTGAGTTTAAACTTCGTATCTCTGGTCACACAGATTCTCTGGGAAATCCTGAACAAAACCTGGAGTTATCGAAACGACGTGCCCATAATATCAGAGATTATATAGTCATATTCGCTGGTATCATTGAAGATAGAGTCATTGCGGAGGGGTTTGGTGATACCCAGCCTATTGTCGAGGAAGAATTAAATGAAGAAGATCGGGCATTAAATCGACGAGTAGAGTTCGAGATCTATAGAGAAGCTCCTGTTACTACGGAAGGTAGTTCCAACTAAATATCCTAGAAAAGACTTATTGTATCGTTGATGATCACAAAAGCCATTAAGCTTAGAAGTACTACCATTCCAACTTTTTGAGCTCCTTCAAGGAATTTATCTGAAGGCTTTCTTCCTGAGATTATTTCCCAGGTTAGAAAAACAACATGACCTCCATCCAATGCTGGAATGGGAAGGAAGTTCATAAAAGCTAAAACCATGGATAGAAGACCAACTAAGTACCAAAAACGCCCCCAATCCCATGTCCCTCCAAACATGGTGGCTATGCGTATAGGGCCAGCCATAGATTTTCTTGCAGATACTTCTCCTTTGACCATCTTGTTTATGCCCTGAATATTGAGCCATACAACCGAGAAAGCACGCACAGTACCAACGCCTATGGCCTCTCCAAAGCTGAATTCCCTTGTGACGAAATTTGTCTCCATGGAAGCTCTGAAACCTATCGTTCCTTCCTCACTAACCTTGACAGGAAGAATCATTTCATTCCCACCTCTCAAAACGGTTGCTTGTACCGTTTTAAGCTTCAATGTGTCCAGGGCAGTAGTTAACTGATCGAAATATTGAACATCTTTTCCGTTAATACCAGTAATCCTGTCACCGGCCAAAAGACCTGCCTTTTGAGCATTACTATCTTCTACCACTTCGCCTATTGAGAATATATTCCTTGGGGCGATTACTGGGGGTGCATTTTTCTCTGACAACCTTTCAACAAAATCATTTGGCATTTCAACTCTTACTTCTTCTCCAGATCGATCCACTGTGAAATAGATATTAGAACCCATCAATACTTCTGCTCCTATAATATCAGAGAATTTTTCATAATCCTGGCCGTTCACATCGATAATCTTATCACCCGTTTTGAAACCCAGTTGCTCACCCAAATCATAAGCTACAATGCCATGTTTATTAAGTTCTTCTTTTGGAAGGTATGTTTCTCCACTTGCGTAGGCAATGAATATAAAAATGATAATCCCGGTGATGACGTTTACAATTATCCCTCCTAGCATCACAATTAATCGTTGCCAGGCGGGTTTCGCTCTGAATTCATAAGGTTTTGGCTCTTCACTGAGGGATTTTGTATCCAGGGATTCATCAATCATACCAGTGATCTTCACGAAACCACCCAATGGAATAGCTCCAATGGAATATTCTGTTTCGCCTATTTGTTTTGCCCAAATTTTTGGTGGGAATCCAATCGAAAATTTTTCAACGCGCATTCCAAAGCTTTTGGCAGCTACCATATGTCCCCATTCATGTAATCCCACCAAAATTGACAGCCCTAAAAGAAGCTGTCCTACCATTATCAATACTTCCATCTTATATTAGTTCCAGAGCCAAGGCCCTTGTTTCTTTATCTGATTCAACAAAATCCTCCAAAACCGGAGTGCGAATATAACTTACCCGCTTCAAGCAATTTTCAATTACATCCGAAATTTCGAGGAAACCTATTTTCTCATCCAGGAATCCTTGAACAGCAATTTCGTTTGCTGCGTTCAAAATGCACGGTTGATTTCCACCATTAGAAGCTACTTCAAAAGCCAATCCCAGGTTTCTAAAAGTTTCAATATCCGGCTTTTCAAACGTCAACTGAGGGTATTCTGAAAAGTCAAAACGTGGGTAATCCGCTTTTAGCCTCTCAGGATAACCAAGTGCAAATTGAATAGGCAAACGCATATCTGGCAATCCAAGTTGCGCTTTCAAAGATCCATCCTCAAACTGAACCATGGAATGGATGATTGATTGAGGATGTACAATAACTTCTATCTGATCCAGGGAAACTCCAAACAACCATTTTGCCTCGATCACTTCCAATCCTTTGTTCATCATTGTCGCAGAATCAATGGTGATCTTTGCCCCCATATCCCAATTTGGATGGTTCAGTGCCTGGGCTTTGGTTACCTCCAGAAGTTGCTCTTTTGTTCTGCCCCTGAACGGACCTCCTGAAGCAGTCAAAATTATTTTCTCAATTGGATTTTGGAATTCCCCAACGATGCATTGAAAAATGGCTGAATGCTCCGAATCAACAGGAAGGATGTTAACTCCTTTTTCTCTTGCCAGTTTTGTGATGAGTTCACCCGCTACCACCAATGTCTCTTTGTTAGCAAGAGCAATGGACTTGCCCGTTTCAATGGCTTTCAAAGTAGGAAGGAGTCCGGAATACCCTACAAGCGCGGTAAGGACAATATCGATCGAATCCATCTCCATGACAGATGCGAGTGATTGTTCACCACCATATACTTTGATATGAAGCGGGTCGAGTGCATCAAAAGCCTGTTGATAAAAATTCTCATTTGCAATAACAACACAGTTTGGTTTATACTTAATGGATTGTTCTATTAACAGTCCAACATTGTTGTGTGCTGTGAGAACTTCAACTTCAAATTTATCCGGATGCTTATCTATAACCTCCAGGGCCTGGGTACCTATGGATCCTGTTGATCCCAAGATTGCTATTTTTCTTCTCATGCTCCCGACTCACCATTTAGAAGGTTCCTTATCTCAACACATTTGAAGCCACATGGTTTTAATTTTCTTTTTATCATGAAAATACGCATCGCAGAATCTGCAAATTTAAATTGAATATTGACAATTATCAGAAATCAATAATTAGCATTTTTTAACTTTCAAATGGAATCAATCTGTATTGATTTGCGGTTTTAGAAGAAATTTTAAAAGTATTCACATGAGACGTTTGCTCACATTACTCGTAACGGCCATTTTAGGTGGGGTTATTGGCGCTTTGTTAATCCAAAATGTAAGTCAGAATAAGACAGAGGCTACCATTGATGTTCATCCCATCTCCTTTCCGGAAAGTAAACCAATTAGTTCGGAAATTCGATCTGTGTTACGAGATATTCCAATTCCCAATGAAAATTTTGTGACAGCTTCTGAGAAAAGTACCTCAAGTGTTGTATTTATTCAAACGCTCAGTGAATATGAATACAGGACTGGCGGCTGGATGGACTGGTTTTTTGAACCACGATCTTCGCAGCAAGTAGGCAGTGGATCAGGTGTTGTTTTCTCAAACGATGGATATATCGTGACGAATAATCACGTGATCGATGAGGCTGATGAAATCACAGTTATTGCCGGTAAGAAAAGCTATCCGGCCAAACTTGTTGGCCGAGATCCAAGCAGTGATCTTGCGGTAATAAAAGTAGATTCGGATGACCTCCCACCTATTGAAATTGGGGATTCTCAAGAGGTACGGGTTGGTGAATGGGTTTTAGCCGTCGGTAATCCATTCAATTTAACATCGACAGTAACAGCAGGTATTGTAAGTGCCAAAGGTAGAAACATCAATATCCTACGGGAAAAATTTCCTATCGAGAGTTTTATCCAAACGGATGCGGCAATCAATCCTGGAAATAGTGGCGGAGCTCTTGTCAACGCCGAGGGCAAATTGATCGGTATTAACACAGCCATTCTTTCTAGAACCGGCTCTTATGCCGGGTATGGATTTGCTATTCCTGTCAATATTGCTAAAAAAGTATTCAATGACATTCTAAAACATGGAGAAGTTCAAAAAGCCTTTGTCGGTGCAGAATTCATTGATATTGACAGTGACCTGGCAGACCGATTAGATATTGAGGATCTGGATGGGGTAATCGTCTCTGATGTAACAAGATCGGGAGCGGCAGATAAAGCAGACCTTGAAAAAGGGGATGTGATACGAAAGGTCAATCAAACACAAGTAGCTAGCAAAGCTGTTCTTGAAGAGTTAATAGCCAACAGTTATCCAGGTGATCAATTGGATATTTTGGTTGAAAGAAATGGAAAGTTGAATACAAAAAAATTGATACTGACAAACAGGGAAGGCACCACAGGGATATTAAAGCGAAATACCTACACCTCTGTAAAACTTGAAGTCACATTCGAAAGTGTGTCCAAAGTAGAAAGAGATTTATTAGGAATAAGAAGCGGTGTAAAAGTGGTAGACTTTAAGAAGAACGGTTTTTTTGCAGAACTGTCCATACCTAAGGGATTCATTATCACCCAGGTAAATAGCAAACTCGTAGATGAGCCAGAAGAATTAGCAAATATCCTTGAAACGATACGAGGACGCTTTGATATTATAGGAATTAACGAGAGAGGGAGGAAAGTGTATTATCCTTTTAGGCGCTAGGCCGTTCGCATTTTAAGCTTTTTCTTAAGCTCGTCAACAGAATACCTGAATTTCGCATCTGTATCAATCATGTTATCAACGGATTGAAGAGCATGAATGACTGTGCTATGGTCTCTTCCACCGAAGTGATAGCCAATGGACTTAAGGGAATGGTTGGTGTAATCTTTTGAAAAATACATTGCTACTTGCCGAGCTATCACAATCTCCTTTTTCCTGGTCTTGGCTTTTAAATCATCTTGTTCTACATGAAAATAATCCGATACTGTTTTCTGTATGTAATCGATTCCAACTTCCGAATCAATCTCACGAACAATATTTTTTAGCACTCTTTTAGCCAACTCAAGATCCACATCCACTTTAGTAAGGGAAGCATGAGCGATTAGAGAAACAATGACTCCTTCTAACTCACGAATATTGGTGTCGACAGTGTAGGCAATATATTCTAATACCTGGTCAGGTATGTTGATATCATCTTCCTGGATTTTCTTTTGGATGATGGCCATTCTCATTTCAAATGATGGTTGTTGAAGGTCAGCTGTCAGGCCCCATTTAAATCTTGAAACCAATCGTTCTTGCAAGCCCTTCAAATCTCTGGGTGCACAATCACTAGTCATGACGATTTGCTTTCCTGCCTGGTGCAGGTGATTGAAAATATGGAAAAAGATTTCTTGTGTTTTTTCCTTATCCTTCAAAAACTGAACGTCATCCAGAATTAGTATATCAACTTCTCTGTAATACGAAATAAAACTCTGCACACTGTTATTCTTCAGTGAATCGATGAACTGATTCGTGAACTTTTCCGAAGCTACATAAATGATTTTTTTTGATGGGTCCTTCGTTTGAATCTCATTTCCAATTGCCTGAACCAAATGAGTTTTCCCAAGCCCCACTCCTCCATAGATCATAAGTGGGTTAAAAGAAGTTACACCTGGTTTTTGTGCGACCGCAAAACCAGCAGAGCGCGCCAGTCGATTGCAATCACCCTCAATGTAATTATCAAAGAGGTATGTGGGATTTAAGTTGCAATCCGCCTTCAATTCATCCACAAAGGCCGGATCAAAGGATTTTTTAGTGGTTTCCTTGATAGACTTGTCATTAGAAAATTGCGGAACAGTAGGTGCAGATCCCTCATCATTGCTCTCATTCACAACAACAGAATATTCCAATCTCGCTTCAGGGCCTAATTCACTCGCAATTGCCTGTTTTATGACATGCACATAATTCTCTTCTATCCATTCATAAAAAAACTGACTCGGAACTTGAATTGTTAGTACGTTACTCTCTGTCTTTAAGGGCTTTATGGGTTCAAACCACGTTTTAAAACTTTGTGTAGGAATGCGTTCTGAGATATAATTAAGGCAGTTTTTCCATACTAAATCGTGCATTTCTGAGCGTCTTTTTCGTGGTTTATAATTAGGCTTGCTAGGTTGTCCTTCATTAAGAAGGGGATCAAATATGATCTAAAAAAAATTCTTAAAAAAATGAATTTTCCTCTTGACTTTTTATAAACATCGAATGCAACAAATCAAGAGTGTTTTTCATTTAAAATTCTTCGAAAAATACAATTTTTATTTACACCATTTTTTCTACCTAATTTCGTATTCTACTAATATAATTCGGCTCAACTTGAAAGAACTTAATCTTAACATTTTCCCAGAGGTCTCCAAAGAAGATTGGATTCATTTGGCAAAAGAACAGCTCAAAGGTGACGATCCAATACAGGCACTTAGCTGGCTTTCAGATTCGCATCTTGAGATGAATTCGTATTACGATCAAACTGATTTAGAAGGTCTTAGCGGTCAGATTGATTTTTTTCAATCAATAGAACCGTTTAATTGGAAATTATATGAAAGCGTAGAGGTCGATGATGCAAAGTCGGCGAACAAGCAGGCGCTTGAAGCCCTAAGCGGTGGATGTGATGGGGTTATCTTCTCTATCAAAGACAAGATAGATTTTAATGCTTTGCTTAGTAATATTCTTGTAGACATATGTGATGTCTCTTTTCATGCCTCCTCTCAATTGGAGGATTTAGGTGATTTGAGTGGGTACATAATTTCAGATGATCGCTCAACAGCTATCACGTCAGTCGATCAAAAAAATCAGGTAGGTTCTATTACCTCAATAATTAAAACCATTTCAGATGAAATGCACATTTTAAGAAACTCCTCACCTGATTTCTTTCTGGAAATAGCATCATTACGTGCATTGCGATTTCTACTATTTGATCATTTTGGAGAACAATCGAATCAAATTCAAATCCATACAACACTCTTACCTCATCCTGATGAGAATCAACAGTGGTTTGTTAATTCAACGGCTGGCTTGGCTAGTATTCTTGGAGGTTCCACCTCGATAAATTTTCATACAGCAATAGGAAGCACACGAACCAGTCGAAATGTAGGTAATATTATTCGGGAAGAATGTGGCATTAGGCAATATTCTGATCAGTGTGGCGGCTCTTTTTTTGTAGAAGCACTTACGAATAGGATTATCCAGGCATGTAAAAGCGACTTAAAAAGGTAGAGATGGCAAAAGATTTTATTCAATCAGGATTTTCTGCTGGTACCGCACCTTTTCTTAGAGGCCCGTATGCTACCATGTATGCTTCGCGCCCCTGGACCATTCGGCAATATGCGGGGTTCAGTACCGCTGAAGAATCCAATGCATTTTACAGACGTAACCTGGCTGCAGGCCAAAAAGGTTTATCCGTAGCGTTCGACCTTGCAACTCATAGAGGGTATGATAGTGACAATC
The DNA here is from genome assembly GCA_028278585.1 of Cyclobacteriaceae bacterium. Classification (GTDB taxonomy): domain Bacteria; phylum Bacteroidota; class Bacteroidia; order Cytophagales; family Cyclobacteriaceae; genus Ekhidna. Next base: position 9,843 of record JANQEC010000076.1, read on the forward strand.
AGCGTGTAAGAGGAGATGTTGGGAAAGCCGGAGTTGCTATTGATTCAGTTGAAGATATGAAAATCCTTTTCGATCAGATTCCCCTGGATCAAATGTCAGTCTCTATGACAATGAATGGAGCTGTAATTCCAATTCTTGCATTTTTCATTGTAGCTGCAGAAGAGCAGGGAGTTACTCCTGAGAAACTAACGGGTACCATTCAAAACGATATCTTAAAGGAATTCATGGTGCGCAATACCTACATCTATCCTCCTGCACCATCCATGAGAATTATTGCAGACATATTCAGGTACACTTCGAGTAACATGCCAAAATTCAATTCCATTAGCATTAGCGGCTATCACATGCATGAAGCTGGAGCTACAGCAGAATTGGAATTGGCTTTTACGTTGGCAGATGGACTTGAATATGTTAAAACAGGTATTGCAGCTGGCATTGATATCGATCTTTTTGCACCTCGACTTTCTTTCTTCTGGGGAATTGGGATGAATTTCTTTACTGAAATTGCAAAATTGAGAGCAGCTCGGGTTATCTGGGCAAGACTAATTAATGAATTCAATCCGAAAAATGAAAAATCATTGGCACTACGGACTCATAGTCAAACTTCTGGCTACAGTCTGACGGCCCAGGACCCATACAATAACGTATCCAGAACAACCATTGAAGCATTGGCTGCAGTTCTTGGTCACACACAATCTCTACATACCAATGCATTAGATGAAGCAATCGCACTCCCTACTGATTTTTCAGCAGAAATAGCCCGGAATACCCAAATCTATCTTCAAAAAGAAACGAACATCACCAAAGTGGTTGATCCCTTGGGTGGATCTTTTCATGTAGAAAAATTGACAGAAGAATTAATTCTGAAATGCTGGGACATTATCCAGGAAATTGAAGAAATGGGTGGAATGGCAAAAGCCATAGAAAACGGATATCCAAAAATGAAAATTGAAGAGGCCTCGGCTCAAAAACAGGCAAGAATTGATGCTGGCGAAGAAGCCATCATTGGTGTAAATAAATTTGAAGCTGAAAATGACACCAATATTGAAATCTTGGAAGTGGATAATGATGCGGTTAGAATCAAGCAGGTCGACCGGATCAATCATGTCAAAGCCATCAGGGATCAAAGTGAGGTCGATCTTACCCTTAAAGCACTCGAAAAAGCTGCATCATCTAATGAAAATCTTCTGGAATTTGCTATAGATGCTGCAAGAAAAAGAGCAACACTTGGGGAAATTTCCATGGCTATGGAGAATGTTTTCGGTAGATTTCAAGCCACAAGTAGAATCATTTCCGGCGTGTACTCATCTGCAATTAAAAACAATAAAGAATTCCAAAAAGCACTGGCTCTTTCTGATAAATTTGAAGAATTCGACGGAAGAAGGCCAAGAATTATGATTGCCAAGATGGGGCAGGATGGGCATGATAGAGGCGCTAAGATCATTGCAACCTCCTTCGCTGATATTGGTTTTGATGTCGATATTGGTCCTTTATTCCAAACTCCGGAGGAAGTTGCCAGACAAGCCGCTGAAAACGATGTACATATAATAGGCGCCTCATCACTTGCTGGTGGCCACAATACACTTGTTCCAGAATTGATAGATGAATTAAAAAAAATAGACAGATCTGATATTTTAGTAGTTGCCGGTGGGATTATTCCGGAACCTGACCATCAGATGCTCTTTGATGCTGGCGTCTCAGAAATTTTTGGTCCAGGAACAGTAATAGCTATTGCCGCCCAAAAAATTCTTAACACTTTGATGACAAAAGAGTCGTAGCAATTCGATAAATTTATTGTCCTCAAAATCCAATATTTAATGAAAAATTTACAATTTATCACCGTAGTTGTATGTCTTATAATTGCGACATCCACCAATGCGCAGTATCAGAAATCAATAGATAAGGCCGAAGCAAAGTATGAAGTTGGTAACTATTCCGGTGCTTCCTCGGATATTGCCAAAATGCTTAAAAAAGCCACCAAGAAGCTTGGCGAGAAGAATCCCTTCAATGCGATCGGTTTAATCAAACAAGCCAAAATCAATGTTGGGTTGGGTCAATTAACAGATGTATTGGATCCACTGCAGCGAGGAATTACCATGAGCGAAGAAGTCAACGGTCTTGAATCTGCAGAGCATGGATTCATCCTGGTAGAGGCGGCTGACGTTCTGATCGAATACGGTCATTTCAGGCTTGCTGGAGAATACCTCGAACAAGCGGAAAAATCCTTCGAAAATTCGGGGTCTATGATCGAAGACATTAAGGCAAGTATTGAAGTTCAGAAAGCTCAGGTATTGGCTGGAAAAGGTTTTTATACGGATGCGATCAAACTAGTTGATAACCAATCCAATTACTACCAGCAAAGGGCAATGGCTGCTGAAGGGAGTAAGAAAAAACGTGAAGGCAGAACTTCAGAATTTGCCAAGCTCATCATTGTAAAGGCAAATGCGTTCAGAAAAATGGGGGATTACCTGCGGGCAGATTCTGCCTTCGTTTTCAACGACCGCTGGATTGATGACAATATGAAAAAAAGTCACTTGCTATGGGCTCAGAATGCATTTCTAAATGCCAAACTCCTGGAAGAAAGTGGCTTAGCTGTTGACGCTCAGGTTAAGCTTTTCGAAGACGCATATGTTTGGGCGATAAGAAAATACGAGTTCTCACACAACACCGTGATGACGATGCAGGCCAATCTCATGAGAGCCTATTATCGAACAGGAAAAAAAGGTAAGTTAAATATCACTACCTCAGATTTTAAGAAGGCACTACGAGAATTTAAGAGAACCAGTATTCACAATCTTGCAGAAGAAAAGATGTCTTTGAATTTTGATTTGGCAGATCAGGATGTTAAAAGACTTGAAGACAAAGTCAACAAACTACTAGGCGAGCCGTCGGTTCCTCAAATGCACAACGAGCGAATTGAACTTCTGGAATTTGCAAAAAAGGTAGCCTTGCTGGCAGGTCAGCATAAAAACACAGAAGGGTACGACACTCAAATACTAGCGATCAAAGAAGAGCTGCTTGGAAAGGAGGCTCCTGATTACCACCTCACAAAGGTGAAGCTCGCAAATTATTATGTTGACTACACAGATAAAATTGCTGAAGCGGAACAGATCTACGAGGAAAGCTTCAGGAAGATTGTTGATAAAGAAATAACAGATGGTCATGTCGATTATCTGGACATACTTAACCATCTGGCTACTTTTTATGAAGAATCAGACAAATATGAGGAGGCCTCCAAGATCCTGGATCAAGCACTTTTAGCCGCAAGAAAAAAGTATGACAACCGGGACATTGAATATGGGAAAGAGCTTGATAAAATTGCCAACCTTCAAATAAATATTGGAGAGTATGATAAAGCAACTGATAACCTGGAAGAGGCCATAGACATTATGACAGAATCCAAGGTTGAAGAATCAGGCGCTTACCTTGCTGGTGCGTTGATTACAGAGGCTAAGTTACTTTCCATTAAAGGAGAATTTGATGAAGCTGAAGATAACATCTACAACTCAGATCGTCTGCAAAATCGAAGTGTTCTTACCCTGGAGACCTCTGGTTTGGATTACATCGATGATCTAGGTGGGCTTTATCTCAATATTGGAAGATATTCTGATGCCGAAAAAGCTTTGACGGAATCATTAAAGGAAAAAACACTTCAGTTCGGAGCTACCAGCCGACATCTAAACACTCCGTTGATCCTTAACGCCAGGTTGAATTTGATCAAAGGAGATTATACTGAAGCAGAACAGTTATCAAGGAAGGCCAATACCATTACTATTGGAGCTTTCGGGGAGGAGTCTTCTAAGGTAGTTCCTTCCATTCTTCAACTGGCAGATGTATATGTGACCATTGGAGATTTTGAAAAGGCAGAAACACTTCTGAAAAATGCCATAAGGATCCAAAAAAATAAGTTTGGCGAGGAACATATAGATGTAGCAAAATCTACGTCCAGACTGGCCTTGGTCTATTTTTTCCAGGAAAAACCATTGACTCAGGTTCAGACGTTGTTCCAGGAAGCGGAGCGTATCATTGGTAAAAAGCTTGGCTCTGAAAACCCTACATATGCTGAAATATTAAAGAATATGGCAATAGCAAATATTGCCGCAGGTAATTATTCGCTTGCCTCGAGCTACTTAAATCAGGCAGAAAGTATCTGGTCGAAGAAGATTGGTAAGAGGAACAATATTAATGCTGCCAGCGCGGCTGTTCTTAAGGGAGATATTTTCTACAAACAAAGAAATTATACTGAGGCCGAAAAATTTTATGAGAATGCTCGAAGACAGTATGAGCGAGTATTTAACAAAACACATCCGGAGTTTGTAAAAGTTCAGTCAAAACTCAGCAAAACCTACTTCATGCAGGCCAGATATAAGGACTCTCAGGATGAAATGGAGGAAGTACTCGCCAATTATAAGAATTTCATCAGCGAATACTTCCCCGCACTTAGTGAGCGGGAAAAAGCTAAGTTCTGGAATACGATCAAAGCCGATTATGAATTTTACAATACCTTGATCATAAGCAGGAACAGGAGTGCGAAATATATCGGTGAGTTGTACAATAACGCACTTCTTACCAAGGCCCTTTTGTTGAACTCTTCGATTAAGGTGCGACAAAGAATAATGAATAGTGGTGATGAGGAGCTTGTATCCATGTATAGTCAGTGGATTGAAGATAAAGAGCTCCTTACCGCAGCACTATCTATGAGCACTCAGGATCTTGCAACCAATGGGATTGATCCAGCAGCCCTCTCCAATAGCCTAGAATTGTTAGAGAAAAACATGAGCTTGAAATCAGAAATTTTTGCTGAGACAGCTGACAATCAACCTGTCATTTGGGAAAACATAAAAGAATCGTTAGGACCAAATGAAGTTGCAATTGAGATGGTCAGATTCAGGCTGTTTGATCACACTTTTACTGATTCAGTGATGTATGCACTCATCTATGTGAAGGGAGACAAACGATCAGAACCAAAAATGATCCTTCTAGAAGACGGTGAAGAGTTGGAGCAACGGTACTTAAAAACCTATCGAAACAGTATCAAATTCAAGATCTCTGATCGGTTCTCATATGAAAAATTCTGGGCACCTATTGAAAACGAAATTGGTATCGTAGCTACTCTCTACGTATCTCCTGATGGAGTGTATAACCAGATAAACCTTGAAGCAATACCAACCCCGGATGGAAGGTATGTCCTGGACAACTCCAACATAGTTCTTGTTAGCAACACAAAAGATCTTTATCTCAGCAAAACAAAGACAAAGCCGGTTGCTGAAAAAGAAGTTGCCATGATGTTCGGCAATCCCCAATTTTATGTGACAACTCAACCTGGTAGTCCATTACCAAGCTCTGGACTTAGTCGTTCTACAGCTGAGGTCGTAAGTCCACTTCCGGGAACAAAAAAAGAAATACAGGAACTGGATAATCTGCTTGATAGAAAAGGATGGGAAACAGAGCTTTATACGGATGTAAATGCAACTGAAAACTCCATTAAAGAAGTCTCTAATCCAAGAATCTTTCATGTAGCTACACACGGTTTCTTTAAGGACGAGAAAAAAGCATCCAACCTGGATCAGGAATTTAATGAAAGTGCAGCATATGATAACCCACTTTTAAAAACGGGGCTCTTGCTCACCGGAGCAGGTGATATTTTAAATCAGACACAGTTTAATTACAATGTCAATAACGGAATTCTAACTGCATATGAGGCAATGAACCTAAACCTGGATCAGACCGATTTAGTAGTGCTTTCAGCTTGTGAAACTGGTCTTGGAGAACTCCAGGCAGGTGAAGGGGTTTACGGTCTTCAACGTGCATTCCTCGTGGCAGGAGCAAGAACAATTATCATGAGTCTTTTCAAAGTAAGTGATGAAGCTACTCAACAATTGATGATTAAATTTTACAGAAAATGGATTGAAACTGGTGATAATCGACAGGCCTTCATAGATGCTAAGAAAGAGATTCGAAACGAATATAGAGATCCAATTTACTGGGGTCCGTTTGTAATGATTGGGCTTGATTAGTAATTCCATTAAAAAGG
>JANQEC010000269.1 GCA_028278585.1 Cyclobacteriaceae bacterium
GGCCATTATGCTGTGCGAAGCTGCCGGATTTGAGATCATTCTAATCGAAACCGTTGGTGTTGGACAAAGTGAGACCATGGTGAAAGACATGGTTGATTATTTTCTATTGTTAATGCTGGCTGGCAGCGGCGATGAATTGCAGGGAATAAAACGAGGAATAATGGAATTAGCTGATCATGTTTTAATTAACAAAGCAGATGGAAATATGCTTGATCCAGCAAAAAAAGCCAAAGAGGATTTCAAAAGTGCGCTCCATCTTTTTCCTCCTAATCCTTCTGGTTGGGTAGTTCCGGTGGGACTATGCTCTGCTATCAATAAGACAGGAATCGAGGAAACCTGGGAAATTATAGATCAATTTCAAAAACAAATGAAAGCCAGCGGCTGGCTTGAATCTAACAGAAAAGATCAGACCATCCGTTGGTTCTATGAAAGAATCAATAATTACCTCATTGATGATTTTTACTCGGATCTTAAAAAACAAAACGAGATAAAAGAAAAGGAGGAGATGATCTCCTCCCAAAAGATTTCTGTTCGAAAAGCCGTTGATGAGCTTTTCAGAAACCGTAGCTGACTGTTAAATTGTAATTTCTCCCAATCGTATTGAATCCAATAATGGCTGTGTACTCCTGATCAAAGACATTGTTAATTGCACCTGAAATGGATAAGGCATCAAATCGAACATTTGCCGTTAAATCAATTAAATCAAAGGCACCAGTCTCAACATCATCTGTCGTAAACGTGCTTGTATTAAAAAATGGCTGAGTTCTGACACCTGTATGGGTATGGCGAATACCAATGTTCGTACTACTCGAAGGAAGGTAGGTGAGCGTTGTTCCATACTTGTGTTGAGGTATTCTGTACAACACCACATCATCCTTTGTATCCAAATAAGTATAGTTTGTTCTTAAGTCCAGATTGGATGATAAATTAATTTTTGCATCTACTTCAATACCACTGGTTTTGATTTCATTGGTTGTATTGAAATATTCTCCACCTATAAAATTGCCATCGCCATCAAATAAGGAGCGAAAATCAATTAACCCATCATCCTTTCTATTAAAGTAGGCTACATTCAGTGTCACAGCAGGCGAATAGATACTTCCTCCAAGCTCAAATGATTGCGATTCTTCTGCATCCAATTCCAAATTCCCAAAAGATCCATATAGCTGAAATAAAGAAGGGGTAATGTAGGAAGTTGAAAAAGAGCCTATCAATTTCAGATCCAAATCATTTTGCAATGGTATCAGGTACGAAGGATTGATATTATATACCAGCTTTGATCCATATTCGCTGTGATTGTTTAGCCTTGAACCAATCTGAACGTTAAGGTCGGACTGATCAAATATGAATGTCACATAAGGATCGATCGTATTGAAATCCGTCTCGCTCACCGCTGGCTGACTAAAAGATTGGTTTTGATAATTTATCCCACCTATGAATTTAACATTGTCTGATAGGTTTTGGTTAAGGACAACATCTGATTGCAGCGTTTCTGCATCGTATTCATTGATAAATCGCTGAGTAGGATCAAGAAAATCAGGAGAGTTAAATAACCGATCCAGCTTACTATAAAAGAAATCTCCAGTTAAGCTTCCGGATCCAATTTTTACCTTGGGAGAAATGCCCAGTCGTACCTGATGGTATTCTGAGGTGTTATCACCATCAGCGAAAGCCCCTCCATCAAAGTCTGTATCAAAATCATCGATGGAACTGGTGAATCCTAATGTGAAATTGTCAGATACGCTATATCCGATTTTCCCCAGAAAATTGTACCCTTCAAATCCATCGTCATCGAAATTTCCACCGCCTACTTGATCCTCAGCAGCTGAGAAGCCGTCCGTTTTTTTGTAGCTTCCGGAAAAGAGATAGGAAAGCGATCCTGATGTTCCATTTACTGAAACTGCCGGATTTATTGTATTAAAACTTCCGTATCCAATCTTGGCATTTCCCGAAAAAACCTCATCTCCGGCTTTTTTCAAAGAAATATTTATAACACCTGCTGCAGCGCCCGTACCATAGAGTGTGCTTAGTCCACCTTTTAAGATCTCAATGGATTCTACCTGCTCCAGGTCCAGGAGTCGAAGATCATACGTTTGATCGATCCCGGATGGATCATTGAATGGAATCCCGTCGATCAAGATCAGCGTTCGTTTGCTGGATGCTCCCCTAACAAAGTAACTGATATTGGTCCCCAATGGTCCAAAATTTCCATCCATTTGGACACCGGGAGTTTCATTCAATAAATCCGCTACCGTTTTTCCAGGGCTGGATTCTATGTCCTTCCTTGTGATCTTATAAATACTCTTACCAGATTTTTCCACAGGAATTTCTGATTTGGTCCCTGTGATAACCACTTCGTCTAACGTGACGGTCCTGAGGGTGTCCTGTGCCTTGACAGTCCAGCCCATACATGCAAATGCAATGATTAAAAAATACTTTCTCATAGTAATTCGACTATGAGCCTCGTAGAAAGAATGGAGTAAACCCCTTTCCTCTGCTTTCACCCGAAGCTTCGTTTTTATAAAATGCAGTTGGCAGGTCTCCTGGCTTGTTCGATTTTGATTCCTTCCCACCCCACCCCGAAGTTTCGGGATCGAGACAGTGGATATGCATCAAAACATTATCCGAACTCACAGTTGCGGGGACAGCTTCCGCTTTTCACGGAATTCCCTTTTAATTCCAATCATCCAGGAATCAGATGATTGAAAACCAAAATACGGGGCAAAACTAATTAGATACTTCATTATCTCAATAAATGTCTGTATTCAGCCTCTGTCTGTTCAATTCATGGAAGTTACTTTTGAGGCATGATAAAAAATTCCTTTTGGATCTGTCTAATCTTTTTTGGATGTGCTGGTAAGGCATTCGAGAATGACGGACTGGTCTCAACCAACGAAATCAAATACGCTACTACTTTTCATTTTGAAAAAAGCGGATCCAAAAACTATTTGGTAATTTCCGAACCATGGCCCAAAGCAACCATTGAAAAAAAATATGAGCTTGGAAAAGCTCTTAAAAAAATTGTGTGTACATCCACCTCACATTTGGCATTTTTTGAGATGCTTGGAATGGAAGAGGTTGTGGTTGGCTTTCCAAATATCAATTACATAAGCTCAGAAGTTTTTCTCAAAAGAGCTGAAGAGGGATACTTAACAGATTTA
>JANQEC010000288.1 GCA_028278585.1 Cyclobacteriaceae bacterium
AACCCAAAATCAGGTATTGCCTTTACAAAATTTTGATCTTCAAGGATTGTGATTTGTGAGCCAACTTGATCCAGTGTTAAATATTCACTTAATGACTGACTTCCTGAAAGTACGCTGGTTCGCATTCCCAGGCTTAAATTTTTAGTAAGTTGATATCCCGCGGCGATGTATAGATTAGAAAGCCCTCCTTCACCAATAAACCTGGCACTGTAAGAGTCTAGTTCAGAAGAACCAACTTTGAAATCTATGATATCATATGTCGCATCACTAAACCTGGAAATACCAAATGTCAATGCCAGTTTATCGTTTGCTTTGAACCAGTAATTGAGTCCATTGATCCCTCCATGAGTCGTACTAAACGTCTTATTCAAAGATCTCTGACTTAAGGATGAGTAAGAAATTCCAATATCAAATATTTGATTGGAACCTTTTACAGCGCTTAATGATGCAGGGTTTTTCAGGTTAACATTTTCTTCAGAGATTGAACCGATTCCGGCATTTCCCATACTTTGATATGGAAGTAGCCCAAACTGATCTAGTGACCCTACACCAAATATGTTATAAGCCGAGCCGGAAATTGACTGGGAATACAAAGAATTACATCCGCAAAGAATCAATAAGACACATGCCGTATTAATCGAATTCCTCATACTCCTGGTCCGGTTCAAATCCCCAAATGTCATCGTGGCGTAAACCAGCACTTTGACCACAGACGACATAACCTTTATTGTTGATCACGAAAGAGACGGCCTCCGCACGTGATGTTCCCTCAAATTTTGTCCAGTCATCACTCCAACGATTGGTTACTGGATTGTAAGAAAATATGTCCGAAGAGTACCCACCAGCAAGACCGCTAACAATGTATGCTACCCCATCTAAAGCAATTGAAACTGCGTCCTGCCTTCCCATGGCTGCAATAAATTCATCGTAGGTATCATCTTCATCGTTCAAAGACAAATCGTTCCATGAGTTAGACTCAGGAATAAAGGACCAGAAATCATATAAGAACTGGCCATTATTTATACCAGCTCCAACATATGCCACGTCATCTATGACAAAAGCAACGGCACCCTCTCGTTTTGAACCAAACAGGCTAATCGTTTGAGACCAGGTGTCAGAGGCCGGATCGTAGCTCCAGAAATCCTTTAAATAGCTTCCATCAAACCCAGTACCAACGTAGGCTTTTCCCAGAACCTCAAAAGCTACAGCTGAGTACCTGGCTCCACCTTCAAAAGAAGCTCGTTGGGTCCATGAGTCAGCTTCCGGATCATATTCCCAGAAATCATCAAGCTCCTCAATTTCCAAATCGGCATTAAATCCGGTTCCTACATAACCCTTTCCACTCACACTCAAGCCAACTGCAGATATTCTTCCGATTCCGGGAAAAGGTGCTATTTCCTGCCAGAAATTTCTGGATGGATCGTATCGCCAAAAATCCGTCAGGTAGTCCTCTCCGTCCGTGCCAAGTCCAACATAGGCGAACTCTCCAATGGTAAAACTTACTGCTCCCGAGCGGGTTTTTCCCTCGTAATCCGAATACTTAACCCAGTTTCCGTTCGTGCTGTCTTCAGATATATCTTCTGTGCACGAGGCAAATCCAATGGCCGTGACCAGCATTATCAATTTTAGGTATTTGTTCATTATTCAATTATTTGATACTGTATAGATTTTTAATTGACTGTTAAATGATTGATCTCCTACTAAAACAGTAGTAACAGAGGTGTTGAAGTCTTCTAATGTCAAAAGCAAGAAGTACTTTTCATCTACAGGTAAGGAAAGAAGCAGGTCAACAACAGCGGTTAGGTCAATTGAGTAATAACGATTTCTTCCAAAATCATCCTCCTCAGATCTTTGCATGTAAAATGTTTCTTCGGCTATATCAATGAACGACTCATTGATGAAGTTTACCTGTAAAGTATCAGGTGGAGCTAAGTTTTCATCTTCTTCCAACCATTCCAATTCAAGTATCGTCGTAACCATCAACACATCCTCGGTGAGGATAAATGAATCTCTGATGGGATCCAGGTCCAATTTAATTGCGTATCCAAGTCCGCCTGCTATAAGTGAATAGTCATTTGTTTGATTGGATGATATTTCGTCCTCCAGGGATTTTATACCTGAAAGCTCTTCAGGAACTGTAGTTTGTTCGATCTTGGAATAATATGGAGAGAACCCAACCTTAAAATCGTATGTGATACTTTCAGGTGGAGTCGTGAAGTTATCTGAAGTATAAATCGTTAATAAAACACTATCCGCTGTAAAACCAATAAATGGCGAATTCTCCTCCTTGAATCTGATTCGAAACCCATTCAAATACTCTTTAAATTCAATATCGATAGTTACCAATTCACTGTTATCCTTCAATTCAGCAAATAAGTCCAGGCCCCATTTGTCATCAAGGGTTATTTCAAGATCCCGAACACGATCTTCCCCTAAAAGAAATTCCTGCTCGCCAATCAGTTTTAAATCGCCGGCTGCACCATCAATTTCAGTGTTGTTATAAAGCGCGAAATCATCAAGTCGAGTAAGTTCCTCAGTCAGTTGTTCTACCAGGATGGTTTTATAAACTTCGGATTCACCAAAATAATCTGTGTACCCATCCATAGGAAGAGTTAGGGTTACGGAATCATACTCAAGATCATCATCTATTGATGACCCATCCGGCATATTATCAAGCAAGAAAAATGCTTCAGCTACAATGGTGCCTATACCCGCACCCGAATTACTTCCTATCAGTAGCCGGCCACTTTGGCTTGTCACCAGTGAATCAAACCTTGTAGTATAAATGGGTATGGAAACGGTATCAGTATAAAGGATATTGAAAGCTTCCTCACCGACAAAATCTTCACCTATAATGGAAGATTCAGAGCAACCCATTAGGGCTGCTCCAAACACCATAAAAAAACAATCAAAACCTATTGACTTAATTCTTTGCATATGAGGCAAAACTTTTAAGCAGCTTTGATTAACTCAAAAGTATTCTACCAAAGGAGGTGAAAAATCCAAAATCGGGATTTGGGAGGATTGTTTAACAATTCTGTCCATTCACCGGGAAATGAAGGTAGTTTATTGATGAATGGGGTGGATAATACAGGGAATTCGCTAATTACGTGCCTTTAGCATTCATCGAATTCATATGAATTCAACTATTCTCACCTGAGCTTAATACACTTTTTACGAACCATTTTGTTTCCCATCCTTGTTATTCGCTTTCAAGTTTGGCAAAACCCACGGTTCTTCTGTAAACATCAGGGGAAACACCCACTTTCTTTTTGAAGACACGGCTGAAGTAAAACTCATCCTGGTAGCCAAGCGCTCCGCCCACTTGTTTCACCGGCTTGGAAGTCAGGTAAAGCTCTCTTTTTGCCTCCACGATTATTCTGCTCATGATCAGATCTGTCAGCGTCTGATTGAGGTACTTCTTCGTAATTCTTGCCAGTGTTTTGGAGCTCACACTAAGTAAATCGGCATAATCCTGGGGCGCATGCATTTCACAAAACCTGGTCTCGATCAAGTCAACCAGGCGCTGCATGACTTCAGATTGATGCCCGAATGGTGTGTTGAGGTTTTGTTGATCAAACTGTTTCTTTTGTCTGACTGCTTCGATCAAAAAAATCTTCAAATAAGCCACCAGCACCTCGTGCTGAGCAATACTCTCCTTTTCCATTTCTTTTGAAACCTGGTCAATCAGGCCATAGAAGGTCTCTGTCTGCTCAATTTTAAAGTAGGGAGGTTGATTAAAGTTGTTAAAAAGCACCCCTTCAGTTTCGATTTCATTTTGATGCCGATAGGTGCAGAAAAAATCAGGATGAAAATTCAACAAAATACCGATACAACTGGTGTCGGAGGTTAACATATAGGGTTGATACGGAGCAAGACATATCATGTGGCTTCCTTCAAGTTCATGCTCCGAGAAATCAACCAGTAATTTTGACCGGCAGTCGTCTAAAATGATGAGCGAATAATAGTTTTTTCGTTGTACATGATCGAATTGAGAAAGGTCAACGAAACGCTCCAGACGAAATGCCAGTTCACCGTTTTGTTTATCAATAATGATCTGCGCCATTTGAATCGATTTTCAATGGAACCGTTGCAAAAGAATAGGGAGTGATAGCACACCCTATTCAACATACAATATAGTATTTATTTTGAAGCCAGAATATCTATCATCTGAATAGCTTCTGCACTAAACCCTTCCAGGATTTCCGGAGCATTTTCCATTAATGCAGCAGCAACCTTCCCATTCAGGTGTGCATCTCTTCCATCATTTTCACCGAAGGTGTCAAATATGGCAAACGTATCATTGGTTAATTGAATGGCGTACCAGGACACAGTTTTAGGCTCGTCATCGACAAGTTTTTTACCACCTAGAAGAAAATTCTCCACATCAGAAGCCATTCCTTCTTTCGCCTTTAACAGGACCAGTAGTCCCTTGTTTTCGTCACCTTTAGAAAGCTTAACAGCCATAAGATCTGCTGGTTGGATGCTGGTGTTTACACTAAAATCTACCAGCAGGTCATCTGCATTCGCTAAGAGTGCCTTTGCAACTTCACCTGACAAGTGTGCTTGTCTGCCTTCCTCCTTATCGAACGTGTCAAATATTCCAAATGTACGTTCATCAATCTGAAAGGCGTACCAGGATTCCGTCGCTGGTTCTTGATTAACCAGTGAAAGTCCTCCCAGTAAAAAATCCCGAACAGCCTGTTCTTTACCTGGCCTGGCTTTAATTGTTACCAGCAGACCAATTTTTTCTTGTGTGTTGTTTTCCATGTTGTTTGTGTTTGATTTTGAAAAAGTTTGATTTGAGAATCCCAGAAGTGCGACTAAAATGGTCGCGGTAATTAGAATTTTGCTTTGTATCATCTTCTTAAATTTTGTTACAATGCAATGTTCTGGAAGATCAGAAGCCTATGGAATGGATCTTTCGCACGAAGGCATGGATAATTTTCCCCCCACGTGGCTCCTCCTCCCCTGTGTAATGATTTTTGTTTAGCATTCTTCTGTTTTAATGCCAAGATGGTCGCGCTAGTTAGCATCTTGCTTGGTATCATCTTCTTAAATTTTGTTCCGATGCAA
>JANQEC010000376.1 GCA_028278585.1 Cyclobacteriaceae bacterium
TTGTAGGGATCGATGTAGAAACTGATGTTGTCATTCCTTCGCCAATCAAAATCTCTTTTTAAGGTATTAGTGATGGGTTTTCCAGGTAGAAGATCATAACATATGGCTGCTACATAAATGAACTGATCATCGTAAGTCACCATAAATTGAGTAGAATCTAAAGCCAGTTGGTTATCAGTAGGAAAAGATTGATAAAACCCGCCACCTACTTCTGCAGATTTCCAGGTATCCTCATTAAGCACCCCGTCAATAACTATTTCAGTGCTTGCTCTTTTTATATTATACTCAGCCTCACCAGGAAGATTTTGGGAGTAAACTGAGGAGAAAATAAATACAAAAACGATTAAAGATTTTACCCTTCGGATCATTGCGCAAGATTAGTGATGACGTCTGATTAGTTTCTGATAAAATTCTGAAGCAATTCTGAATTTAGTGGTCAAAATTTTTAAAGGACATCTGGTATCAGGTGTGAATGTAAGTTAGAAGACGAAGGTGAGGTTAGTCTTCCTGCTCATTCATTGGAATCAAGTGCTGATCCACAATGGATCTTAAATATGAACGATTTGTGTTAATGTCCGGATCTCTGTAAATATAAGCGGATAACTCGGAGATAACACCCGGCTTATAACCAAGCCTGAAAGCCAGTTTCTCGCAAAAAGAAACTTCTTTCTGATGAATCTTACCGTCCGCTTTCATCAACTTAACTACGTTTAGTAAGTATTCAAATTTTTCATCAGGTGGTAAATCGCTCAGCTTAGGAATAGGATTTGGATCATTGATAATTCTCGCTGCTTCTTCGCTTTCCATGCCAAGGCCCTCCGCAACTTGAATGATCAATCTGTATTCCTCTTCAGCAATGACTTTATCTGCTTTAGAGAGGTGTACTAAAATGCTAATTTGGTCTTCTGTGGATAACATAGCGGAAAGTTAGGCTAAAAGTAAAAAACGATCATTATCAATCCTTCTTACATTCATAATTAAAAAAAAGTTTCAAAAATTATTTTGTAAGTGGTATTGCTTTTTAAAAGTAATTGTTTTTGCTTCGCATTGAAATGATGAACAACAAAACATATTGGTGGTGGATTAGCAGAACGATTTGCTAACAGGTCATCAATATGTCTAACGATATTAACGAAACCCGCCTGTTGGCGGGTTTTTTGTTTTTATGCTATGAATAAAATACAGATACATACACGACAGGAAAGATTGCTGGCCGATACCATAACACCAGTAGGAGTGTATTTAAAGCTAAGAGATCGGTTTGCCAACTCGTTTCTTTTGGAAAGTTCCGACTACCATGGGTCTGACAATAGTTTCTCATATATATGCTGTTCGCCTCTGGCTTACTTCAAAGCGTCAAACGATGAAATATTTATCAAAATGCCTTCAGGTAAAACGACTAAAGAGGCAATCACAGATCTTAAAGATCAAATTGTCAATTTTACTACATCTTTTGAAAATGACCAGGAAGAAACGGGCTACATTCGATCTGGTCTGTTCGGATATTTTAATTACGATACCGTCCGGCACTTTGAGGATATAGAGCTGAAGAACACGTCCGATGAAATTCCGATGGTTCATTATTCATTGTTTCAGTTCATTATAGCCTTTGATCACTTCAAGAACGAATGCCATGTCATTGAATCATTCGTTGATGATCCAAATGATGAATTATTCGGTGAAGTTATGGGACTGATTCAGCAGAAGAACCTTCCGGGATATTCATTTAACAAAAAGGGTGAGGCCTCATCAGAGCTTACAGATGAGAACTACCTTGAAATGGTGAAGAAGGGAATTCACCACTGCAACATCGGTGACGTTTTCCAGGTAGTGTTGTCCAGGAGATTTGATGTCCCATTTCAAGGCGACGATTTTCAGGTGTATCGTGCGCTACGATCTATCAACCCTTCTCCATACCTCTTTTATTTTGACTATGGAAGTCATCGAATGTTTGGATCCTCTCCTGAAGCACAAATTGTTTTGAAAAATGGAAAAGCAGCCATTTATCCAATTGCTGGAACATTTAAACGTACAGGAGATGACAATGCGGATGCCTTATTGGCCGAGGAGTTGAAAAAGGATCCTAAAGAGGATTCCGAGCACGTGATGCTGGTTGACCTTGCGAGGAATGACTTAAGCCATAGTTGTGAAAATGTTCAGGTTGAAACATACAAGGAGATCCAATACTATTCGCATGTCATTCACATGGTATCCAAGATTAGCGGAGACATAAAAGAAGGCTCAAGTTTCATGGATATTGTTGCTACATCATTTCCAGCAGGAACGTTGTCCGGTGCTCCAAAATTGCGAGCCATGGAAATCATTGATGAGAATGAAAAACACCCACGTGGATACTATGGAGGAGCCGTTGGCTTTATGGATTTTGATGGAAATTTCAATCATGCGATTATGATCCGAAGTTTTCTTAGTAGAAATAATTCGCTCCGGTTTCAAGCTGGTGCTGGTATTGTGGCACAATCACAGCCAGATAGTGAATTACAAGAAGTGTATAACAAAGTCGGGGCATTAAAAAAAGCAATAGAAGAAGCAGAGAAAATATGAGAAAAGTAATTGTAATTGATAACTACGATTCATTTACCTACAACCTGGTGCATATCCTGCGGGAGTTGGGATTAAATAGTGATTTGAAAATCGTACGGAATGATCAATTTGAGCTAGATGAGATTTCAGATTTTGATCATGTGCTGCTGTCCCCGGGTCCCGGATTACCAGCCAATGCAGGTTTGATGCCCGAGGTGATCAAACGGTATGCCCCAACAAAGAATATTTTAGGTGTCTGCTTAGGCCATCAGGGAATCGGCGAGGCCTTTGGAAGTGAACTGTTCAATTTACCACAGGTTTATCATGGAGTGGTTACTCAGGTCAAAGTGATTCAAGAGGATGGAATTTTCAAAGGAATCCCCAAATCTTTCAAAGCCTGTCGGTACCACTCCTGGGTGATTAGAAAAGACTCACTGGGTAAAGATCTTGAGATAACAAGTGTCGCCGAGAATGGGAATATCATGTCTGTGCGGCACAAAGAATATTGTGTGCGAGGAGTACAGTTCCATCCTGAGTCCATCATGACAAAATACGGTGAAAAAATAATCCAAAACTGGCTGAAGCTATGAAAGAGGTAATAAACAGGTTGATTCAAAATCAAACGCTGTCAAAAGCGGAATCAAAAGAAGTTTTAACCGGTCTTGCGACCGGATTATTTAACAATAGTCAGGTTGCCGCCTTTCTAACCATTTACCTGATGCGTGCAATACGAGTAGAAGAACTCGAAGGCTTTAGAGATGCGATGCTTGAATTATGTGTTCCGGTAGACCTGGATGGCTACAACGCCATTGATGTTTGTGGTACAGGAGGAGATGGAAAAAATACGTTTAATATCTCGACGATTTCATCCTTTGTCGTAGCAGGAGCAGGGGTGAATGTTGCTAAGCATGGCAATTATGGAGTTTCCTCCGTTAGCGGATCATCCAATGTCCTTGAATCTCTCGGATGCAAGTTCTCGGGTGATCCTGCCCAAATGAAGCGATCAATGCATAAAGCAAATACCTGCTTCATCCATTGACCGCTTCATTTGGG
>JANQEC010000382.1 GCA_028278585.1 Cyclobacteriaceae bacterium
GACTTAGCAGTCCATCAAGCGTCAACAGTTCGCCACCTGCATATTTGAAAAAGTAAATTTCGATTCCCGGCACTCGGAAGAAAGCGATATGTCCTCTAAGTCCTTCAAGTTTGATATGCTTTAGATTCGATTTTCTTTCTGGATCTTCGGCACTGATAATCAAACTATTTTCACTTGAAAAGTCTTCCGGTTTCTGAGCTGTCACAAATGTTTTGATCCCATCTACAACTGATTTGTCGAAGAAAAAGCATTCGCCTAAAAAGTATAAGAGTTCTTCCTCTCGATCAGTAATCTTTTGATCCGCCATAATAAGCTCCATGATGCGGAGCATGATAACAAGCTTTTGAGGTCTTGTGAGAGCCTGGTTTATGTCGTTGGCAAGCTTCTGTATTTCTACTTTGTCATCTGTGCCGGTGCTAACCTCTTCAATGTATTGATCAAGAATCCGGAGGTAGCTGGTGTAATCCTCTCGGGTTACGTTCTCCTGCAGGAAGTCTCTAACACTGGCTTTCTCTGATTCATCAACTACGCCTTCTTCTTTTGCTACGATGACAAGAAGCTGAATGATTGCTTTTAAAAGCTTTTCGCTCATTTATAGTGGTTGGTTAGGATTGGGAAACGAAGATAAGCATTAAGCGCATAGCTAAAAATCCATTCCGGAACTGTGGTAATAAAAAAGTCGCCAACAATTAGAAGGCGACTTTCTTTTGATTTCAAAATCTTTACTGAACTACAGAGCTTCGAATTCTGCTTATCTCGTTTGCCATGTTATCCAACACACTGGTAGATAAGGTAAAACCCCCGGTATTTTCTGAAATATTTTTTTCAACTTCTGCCAATTCCCCATCATAAATGGCTTTCACCTTCTCTAAGTCCGCCATTGCAGCCTTCACACCATCTGTTTGAGGAACATCATTCATTACTTTCATTAGATCATTTAATGATTGTTTTTGGTTGAGGACCACCTGGACGAGTGGTTCAAGGATGAGATTAGTATCATCCTCAGATAGCCCTTCTACAGAATAATTTGAAACAATCATAGTAGAAATGTACATGCCTTCTATCCAACTTCCGGCAAGCAATAGAGCTGCACTGTTAAGTTGATCTAACTCTGAAAGCCGGTCCCCTGATTTTTCCATTACTTCATTGATTATGCTGGCAAGGGAATCTTTGTTTTCCATGTTGCTTTCAAATCTCGCGACCATTCCATAGTCAATCGCATCAGCAATTCCAACTGGTGCTGCGAGCTTCTGACTTTCTCCCATGTAATTCAATGCCTCCTCTGATTTTTCATACGAAGACAGATATCCAATATCAGCTGCATAAACACCAAGGTTCAAAGCAGCTTTATCTACATCGCTTTGGTAAGACTCGATGCGTTCGGTTGAGTTTACAAGAGAAGCATCGAAATCTGCTCCTGCTGATATAAGCAGGTATGGAACTACTGATGGAGGAGGAAGGTCCTGGATTACTTTTTTCACATCAGCAGCAACTTGTGCTTTGGCTGATTCAAATTCTGCTCCGGCATCAGAGTCAGCCTTTTCTCCACCACCTCCGCAGGATGAAAGAAAGAACACCACCAATGCTAAAGCGCTGGTTTTGATAAGGTTAAGTTTCATAGTTAATTATATATTTGACAATTCTTTTAGTTTCGGACAACCAAGATAACTATTGATTGAATATTTCTATGATATTCTTTTTGATCTTCACACTAATTTCATCTAGTGGAAGATCGTTAACGTCTTTTC
This sequence comes from Cyclobacteriaceae bacterium, assembly GCA_028278585.1. GTDB lineage: Bacteria > Bacteroidota > Bacteroidia > Cytophagales > Cyclobacteriaceae > Ekhidna. The sequence continues at coordinate 1,749 of JANQEC010000382.1, forward strand.
CAAAAGGATCTTCAATCTCTTCTGAAATCAATTCTACACTCATCAAAAAGTAAAATGCCATCACGACAAGTAGGATAGACCAGTAGCCAAACTCACCTATAAATGTCATTGGAAGAGTGATGGAATAAATGAATAAGAACTTTTTGATGAACATACTGTACGAATAAGGTATAGGGGTTGACTTAATTCGTTCGCATGCACCGATAATATCTGTAAATCCTTTGATTTCTTTGTCAAGAATAAATAACTGCTCATTTGACAAAATACTACTCTTGTGAAGTGAAAAAACGCGTTCCATAAGGATCTTATTGATAATATTCGGCCGATGCTTACTATTGATTATTCTGTCCTTAACTTTTTCATCTACAAAATCCATTTCGCCAACCATGATACTATCTCTTAGGTGTTCCTTCATGGAAAACACCAGGTTCGGAATCATTTTTCTGAAGAAAGCCCTGTCCTCCTGCATGTCTTCAGGGAGAAATGCGGTAAGCTTGATGGCTAATTGACGAGAATCGTTTACCAGTTTACCCCACAGTTTTCTTCCTTCCCACCATCGATCATAGGCGGTATTTGTTCTGAGTACCAAAAAGAGACCTAAAATAACTCCAAGAATGGAGTGAAAAGCTTTCGTATCCGTAATTATGATATCTAGAACATCGATAAACAGGAAGCAAAGAAATGCTGTCAGTACTCCGGCGAATAGAATCAGTGGAAACAACAATCGAATGACGTACCTGCTGTATACATCAAAGATCAAAGAGAACCACGATTTAGGGTTGTATTGGATCATGAAAAGGTGAAGATAGTAAAAACAAGTTTTTTTTGTAAAATGCTAGTTATGTGCTTTGAGTTTGTTCTTCAGAGATTTGTAGAAGCTATCATCCAAAAGCCCGAATTCCGCTTTGAGTTTCATAATCCTCTGATAGGATTGTGCAATTCTATCTCGACTTACAACACCTTCGTTCACTAACTCCTTGATGATACTGTGAATCTCAGTAGAGGTAACCATATCGAAATCTTCTACATTATTAGCAAAGATGAGAATGTCAAGTCCTGCTTCAAGAGACATTCTTATTGCTTCACGAAAACCAAATTCATTTTTGATCGCACCCATTTGCATATCGTCAGACACAACCACTCCATCATAATTCAGAAAATCACGAAGCATATCGGTTACCACTCGTTTAGATAAGGTTGCCGGGGTCTTGCTCCGATCCAGCGATTGATTGACTATGTGAGCTGTCATGATTGCCTTTACAACTCCACTATCAATAAGTGCTTTGTACGGATACAACTCTTCGAATTGCCATGTGTCCGTGACATCCGTTATTCCCAGATGCGTATCATTTTGACTACTACCATGACCTGGAAAGTGTTTAAGTACAGGGATCACATTATTGGCGTAGTGAACGGAAACCACCTGGTGCGCATGTTCAATCACTTCAGCATAATCCGGCGAATAGCTTCTTTCAATTCTTCCAATCACAGGATTATTCCTATTAAGATTGACATCTACAACTGGTGCATAATTCATGTTGATACCAAAACTATCCAACTGTAGAGCTGTTTGCATGGCATAGAAATTCGTAGAGTCCAGGTTGTCCAGCTCTCCTAAGTATTGAGCCGAAACTTTTTTTGAAAATCCATATTTCTCCTTCATGCGTGTAACCCTGCCTCCTTCTTCATCAATAGCAACCAATACCGGGACACTCGCACTCTTTTGTATTTTAAGAATGAGCTTTGCCAGCTCAGACCGTGTATTTGTAGTGGACAGATTTTTTTCAAATAATGCTACTCCTCCAACTGTTCCATTTTCCAACTCATCAAAAATTGGCTGAGCAGATTTTGCGTCATTGAAATCACCAATCCCTATCATGATCATTTGTCCTATCATGACATCCAGGCTATCGTCATCATTTAATTTATCTTGACCTAATGCTGTGGTCCCAAGTGATACCACTATCAAAAACCATAATTTCTTCATCTTCAATTTTGAGTGGTTAACCTTAGAGTTAGTTTTTAATTATTTTTTTAATTTTTTCTCCTTCCGTTGAGTAATAATGTCCCTGCAAATCTGCTGCCAGACAAGAATGGGTAGGAAGGATACCTACAAGATCTCCGATTTTTAATTTAGAGATCTCATTTGAATTCATTTCGATGATCCCATGCTCTTGAGATATTTTTTTTACATTCCCAATCACCTCGTGTTCCCATCCATGCTCTTTTAAACGAACCGCCTTTCCAAAGCTCTTTCTTTCATTTTCATCAACTGATTCTTTAGATAGATGAACTGCTCCTCCAAAGATTACAACCTCATTTCGTTCCGTGTGAATTGCAACAACCGGACTGGCGAGACAAACGCCAATGTCTTCAATTCTGCAAGATCCAATTCCCACTTGCATCCAGTCATAAAACACGAAGTTTCCTGCCCTTATCTCATCGACTCCTGTTAAATCGTCGACCATACTACATGAGGGACTGTCCCCGTAGCTGATGATTCCACCAAACTTTTTCTTTAGGTTTTGCAGAATCTCAAGGGATTCCTGAAATATTTTTTGAACCTCACTTTCAGCAGATGAAGAATACGTGTGGCCCGCATGTCCAATGAATCCTTTAAATGAAACATGATTTGTTGTACCTGAAACAAGGTTTTCAATGAGTTGGGTGTTGGCCGGATCGATCCCTGTCCTGTGGGTTCCCAGGTCGATTTTGATGAAGTATCCAACAGGACTACTGATCAGGCTATTTGCCATTTTCAGGCTTTCCTCTGATTCGATCAATATGTTAAGCGAAGCTGTTTCTGCTATTTTGGAAATTTCATCTGATTCCAACGGATTGTATGGAAAAGCAATTGTGATATCATTCCAACCTGCTTCTGCAAAGTATTGAGCCATTTCCACGGAGCTGGCTGTGCATTTTGATACACCATATTGACGGAACCAATCTCCAATTTCCGCTGAATGGTGTGTTTTGAAATGTGGACGCAAATATGCATTGGAAGCTTTAGCTTTTTCGGCCATCCTAAGGATGTTCTCCATGCACTTCTTTTTATCTACGAGTAAGGTGGGCTTAGTTATTTTCATCAAACAATAGATACATACTATAATTGAATGCGTCAAAAGTATCCAAAAGTGTTTGAATGAATTGCGGGTCTTTCAAGTAGAAGTTCAAAAAGTTGTCTCGTCGTTCCTGCAGACTTCCATTGGGAAACAAGGAATCCTTAACCTTAGAAATTTGTCCTTCCCTGTCACTATGTTTTCTCTTTTCTGCTCTCAGCAACTGCTTCTCTGCATTTTTTAGTTTGTTTTCAGCTGCAGCTTTAAGCGCTTCCAGATGCTGAACAAGCGTGGGATCAACCTTAGAAGCTTTCTCACTTAATGTTTGATAAATTAAATTCAACTTGTCAACTTCTGCTGAATATGAGAGGTCTTGAGTTGAATTTGCAGACACCCACTTTGCAAAAGCAGATTCCTTATCCAGGAAAAGATCATTAGAGGAAAGTTCCGTCTTTTTCCATTTCAAAGATTCATTTTCCGGAATAACAAGCGCAAAATTCCGAGGCATTAAAAGAGGAAAGGAGGTCTTGTAATGTTCGAACACAGCTTTGAACTGCAACCAGTAAACTGCTTCAGATGGTCCGCCAACATACGCGAGGTTTGGAAGGATAGTTTCCTGGTAAAGTGGTCGTAAAATCACA
>JANQEC010000048.1 GCA_028278585.1 Cyclobacteriaceae bacterium
TCAGGTGACTGTTGTACCTAATTCTAGAAAAGTGACTTTAACTGTTTCTAGCAACGGTAACAGAATAGGATCACGTGAATTTGGGGTTAGAGCAATTCCAGCACCAGAAATTAAAGCCTTTACTGATCAAGGGGAAGTAAATATGAAAGATGGAATTCCGGCTAAAACACCAAGATTATTTTTACAGGCTATTCCAGACCCAAGTTTTGCTGAATTCTTACCTAATGATGCAAAATTTCAGGTTGCAGAGGCTGAACTTACACTTGTTAGTGGAGGACTGGGTAGAGGATCAATGAGATCGGGTAGCCGTGTTAACCTGGCGCAGATTACCAGGACAGCAAGAAAAGGAGATATAATCGCGATTGAGATAAAAAAAGTACAACGACAGAACTTTAGAAAGCAAGTGGAGGATTTTGGCCGTTTCCAACGACACATGTCAATTCCTCTAAAATAAGTTGTAAACAAAAACAGTGTTATGAAAAAATTAGGTTACGTAATGGTCTTTCTTCTCCTTACCTCCCTAACGGGATATGGACAGGAAATGGCACCGCTTATCAAACCAGCAATTGCGGAGGATCAGCAGATGTTTAAGAAAATGGTTTGGAGAAGAATGGATTTGAGGGAACAACAAAACAGTCCTTTTTTCTCGCTAAATGGAGAAATTTCGCGCCTTTTGATCGAAGCAGTTGATGAGGGTTTGATAACACCATACAGGTCGGATTCAACTATAAATTTCATGCCGGATATTATTTTCGTGTCAAATATTTCTGTTGAACAAGAGCAAAACCCCTTCGTGGGGGGCGGATTTAACACCGGAGGTTTTGATGACAATGCGGAAGAAAATGCAGATCAAGCTGGAGCTGACCCGGATGAGCCTAGGCTATTGGCTATTCCAGAAGAAGAGTTCTCAATTCTTTACATAAGAGAAGAGGTTATTTTTGACAGGAACAGATCAAGAATGTATAACTACATTCAATCCTTGTCACTATTTCTTCCACCCGATGCAGGAACTACATACAATCCTGGAGGGTTTGAAAAGCCTATTGCTCATTTCAACTATGATGAGGTGGTAGCCTTATTTAGAGGCCCGTACGCAGACAAAGCCATTTATTATAATAATCAGAATCCTGGAGCACATTTGAATATGAGTGATGCTTTTGAGTTACGGCTGTTTAATGCACCAATAATTAAAATTTCGAATGACCAAGATTTGGACATTCGTCAGCTATATGGTGAGGAAATGGCTAGAGACCCAATGAGTGTTATAGTGATTCAACAGAAATATGAATATGATTTGATGGAATATGAATCTGAACTTTGGGAGTATTAATTTTGTGAAAACCTAATCACCGTGATGATAAAACTTAGACACTTACTTACCATTCTACCAATTTTTGTAGCATTCTTAATTCAAGCTCAAGAGACTGGCTCCTTTACTGACCCTAGGGACCAACAAGAGTACAAAACGGTTACTATTGATATCCTTCTTGAGGGAGATGTAACAGTGAAACGTACCTGGATGGCTCAAAACTTGAATTACGAAGTACCTGAATCTTTTTGCTATAAAAATGAGCCTGCTTATTGCGAAGCATATGGTCGGCTTTATACTTTTAAAGCTGCGGTTGAAGCTTGCCCCGAAGGGTGGCATGTACCGACAATAAGTGAATGGAATTTGTTGTTTAGAACCTATGGTGGGATTCATGAAGCAGGGATAGCTCTGCAAAGAGGTGGGAAAAGTGGAATGGAGCTGGCTCCTGGAGGTTTTGGTGATCCTGGAAATGTGTTTAAGAATATTGGTATCAGTGGCAACTACTGGGACTCTGAAAAGAAGTCTGATAATACTTCGGGCCTGATCTCCGTTCAGAAAGGCTCTAAGGAAATCTTCCATAGTGTAATTGGAGATTGGCACAGAAACAGCTGCCGGTGCATTAAAGACTACTAAGAGCTTTATAACATAAAATACAAGGAAGGA
>JANQEC010000070.1 GCA_028278585.1 Cyclobacteriaceae bacterium
AAATAGGATGAATTGTAAAAATCAGCTTCTGAACTGTAATTTAGATCAGGAATACTGAATAACTAACTCCCGGAATTCTACGTATAACAAATAGTAAATTTGTTATGCATGCAGAGTAAATTTTATTCGTTATATTTGTTATGCATGCAGCGTATTTTATACGAATTAAAGCATTAATTAAACATTTTAAGTCAACATGGAAGCAGTAGCAGAATCTCAATCTGAAATAAAGGGCGGAGAATTTTTAATAAGAGAATCAGCCTCAGAAGAAATATTTATAGCTGAAGAATTTTCCGAAGAACAAAAGATGATGGCAGCAGCCACACAGGATTTTATCAATATGGAAATCACACCCATTACCGATAGAATTGAAAGCATGGAAGAAGGTCTTATGACCAGCCTGATGGATAAGGCCGGGGAACTTGGATTACTTGGTATCAATGTCCCTGAAGAATACGGTGGGCTTGGCATGAGTTTCAATACGGGAATGTTGATTGCAGATATAATGGCATCCGCAGGATCTTTCTCAACAGCATATGGAGCACACACAGGAATAGGAACCCTCCCTATTCTTTATTATGGAACGGAAGATCAAAAGAAAAAATACTTACCAAAGCTGGCTTCGGGAGAATGGAAAGCATGTTACTGCTTAACCGAACCAGATGCAGGTTCAGATGCAAACTCCGGAAAGACCAAAGCTACATTAACCCCGGATGGTAAGCATTACACCATCAATGGTCAAAAGATGTGGATCACCAATGCAGGTTTTGCAGATCTGCTCATTGTGTTTGCCAAAATCGATGATGATAAAAGGCTTTCAGCATTTATTGCAGAGCGAACCTGGGACGGGATCACGATGAATGACGAGGAGAAAAAATTGGGAATTAAAGGTTCGTCTACCCGACAGGTATTCTTCAACGATCTCAAAGTGCCGGTTGAGAACCTGCTATCGGAAAGAGAAAATGGTTTCAAGATAGCTGTCAATGTTCTCAATGTTGGAAGAATAAAATTAGGTGCCGGATGTATTAATGGCTGTAAAGAGATTGCCACACAATGCACGCAGTATGCAAATGAGCGGAAGCAATTCGGGGTTTCTATATCAAGCTTTGGAGCCATCAAGCAAAAGCTGGCGAATATGGCCACTCGAACATATGCTACCGAATCCGCTTCTTACAGGGCAGGAAAAAATATTGAAGACCTTATTGCAAAACTGGAAAGCGAAGGGTTAAGCCAAAGTGATGCTAAAATGAAAGGTGTTGAACAGTTCGCCATAGAATGCGCCATGATCAAGATCCATGGATCTGAAGTTCTGGCTTATTGCACAGACGAAGGGGTGCAGGTTTATGGCGGTATGGGATTCTCTGAAGAAGCACCCATGGCTCGTGCATATCGTGACGCAAGGATTACGAGGATTTATGAGGGAACAAACGAAATCAACCGAATGCTTCTGGTTGGAATGATGTTCAAAAAAGCAATGAAGGGCGAACTCGATCTTCTTGAGCCGGCAATGGCTGTTGCCAAAGAACTGACAAGTGTGCCTTCTTTCGATACTCCTGATCTTTCAACACCTCTGGCGAAGGAAAAAGAAGTACTCAAGAATTTAAAGAAAGCCGTGCTAATGGCGGCGGGGAAAGCAGCTGAAACATTCGGACCAAAGCTTGATCAGGAACAAGAAGTTCTGATGAATTTGGCTGATATGTTGATCGAATTGTATGCTGCTGAATCTACTGTTTTACGAACAGAAAAATTAATTGGCTTGTATGGTGACGAAGGAAGTAAACTTTATCAAAACATGGCTAAGCTTTACCTGTTTGAAGCTGTTCAAAAAATAAAAAATGCAGGTGATGAGGCTGTTGCCTGCTTCACGGATGGAGATGAGTTAAGGGTTATGTTGATGGGCATGAAGCGGTTCACAAAAATGGAACCGGTAAATACGAAAGTTCTTCGTCAGGAAATTGCAGATGTGATGATTGCTGAAAATAAATTCCCCTATTCCCTTTACAACTAATGCAACTTCCCATTTGTCTTTAGATATAACCGTTCAGAAATGTCTGAGCGGTTTTTTTATTTCAAAAGCGTTTGTTTTCGTTAAGATTCAAAATAGCTTTATATAAACATTGATCCCCGCCTCCAATGAAAGATTTTGGAAAGAAACTTACCACGAAAGAAAAAGCACTTCAGCTTAATCTGGATACTAGTATTTATGGAACCGTAGCAGAAATCGGTGGTGGACAAGAAGTTGCCGCTTATTTCTTCAAAGCCGGTGCTGCATCAGGTACGATCGCCAAAACTATGTCGGCCTACGACATGACCTTTAGTGATGCCATCTATGGAAAATGTGACCGGTACGTTTGTGAGGAAAAGCTTGGCAAAATGCTTGATCGTGAATACTCGCTGCTGGATCAACGGTTGACGCATCGAGCGAAGAAAAGCAGATTTTTTGCGTATGCGAATACGGTTGAAACAATCAACTATGACCGAAGCAATGTTGGTCATGGATGGATGGGCCTAAGATTCCAAAGACATCCGGGAACTGATCCTAACGATTGCATCATTCATGTTTCATTAAAAGATCGCGATGCAGAATGGCAACAACAAGTTCTGGGAATCATCGGCGTGAATTTGATTCACTCCTGTTACCATTTTAATTCCGCTGAAGAGATCATTGATGCACTAATCGAAAATGTAAGACTTGATCGTTTTGAAATTGACATGTTCAGCATAAGCGGTCCTGATTTCCATCACGTCGACAACCGGTTGATGACACTAAGATTGGTTAAGAACGGATTGACTGAAGCGGCCATGTTCGGTCCTGATAGAGGGGTCCTTTTACCTGCCGAACATCTTTACGACAAAAATGTAGTTGCGCTCAGGGGAAGGTTCAGACCTGTGACACACGTGAATGTTGATATGATGATCACGGGGCTAAGAGCTTTTAAAAAAGAAACCGAAGCTGAAAGAAATGAAACCATCCAATTGGTTGAGCTTACACTTAATGACTTGAGATTGGGGGGAGAACTTGATGAATCCGATTACCTTGATCGAGTTGATCTTCTATGTTTATTGGGTCAGAATGTGTTGATTTCAAATTACCAGGAACATTATAAACTAGCCGGCTATCTTTCTCAGTTTATCAAAAAAAGAACACTTGGATTAATCATTGGATTAAACAATCTCTCCCAAATTTTTGATGAGTCTTATTATCAAAATCTAAAAGGAGGTATTCTAGAATCTTTCTCAAGGTTATTTGGCAGTGACGTTCGGTTATTGGTTTACCCAATTATGGATACAGAAACTGGCAAACTCAAAACAAGTGAAAGTTTTGAGCCTGCTGATCACCTTAAGAGTTTATACCAATTCTTTGTTGACAATGGTAAAATTTCAAGCATTCCGGGTGCCAAAACTGAAAATCTCCACATTATTTCAGATGACGTTTTGAAGCTGATTGCTGCTGGAAGTGCTGAATGGGAATCCATGGTTCCCAACCGGGTTGTCGAATCCATAAAAGAACATCACCTGTTCAATTACCCGTACCAACTAAAAAGAGACGAAGAAGACATAGATGTACCGACTCCATAAGGTATAGCCTTCCACATTTCTTCCTTTTACTATATTTGGCGATCTTCAACTTAAAAATATCAGATTAGCACATGGGCGCACGAGGTAATTTTTCCAGCAAAATGGGATTCATTTTAGCAGCAGCAGGGTCAGCTGTAGGCTTGGGCAATATATGGGGGTTTCCCTTTGAGGTTGGCCAGGGCGGTGGTGCGGCCTTTGTAGTTGTCTATTTGATCTTTTGCTTCATCCTCTGCTATCCTGTAATGGTTACTGAAATAGCCATTGGAAGGAAAACACAAAAAAATGCTGTTGGCGCCTTTAATGACCTGGGGTTCAGGAAATGGAATTTTGTTGGGAAGCTCGGGATATTCAGTGGTGTGCTGATCTTGTCCTTCTACAATGTTATTGCAGGCTGGGCATTCGGCTACATCTTTGAGATGGTAGCTGGAAATTTTTCAATAGCAGATCAATTCGGTGAGTACATAAAGAATGTTTTTAAGGTTGGTTCCTATGGACTGATCTTTATGGGCGTAACGGCCTTCGTCGTATCGAAAGGAGTATCAGGTGGTATCGAACGAGCAGCCAAACTGCTTATGCCAACACTCATTATCATGATGATCATTATTGTTGGCTATGCCATGACCCTACCCAACGCACTAGACGGGCTCAAATTTTATTTGGTACCGGATTTCTCCAAGCTCACCCCATCTGTACTTTACAATGCAATGGGACAGGCGTTTTTCTCCCTTTCATTGGGCATGGGAGCCCTGATCACATACGGTAGTTACGTAAACAAGAACGACAACATCGTAAGCTCTGCGGCACTTATTACGCTCACAGACGTGGGGATCGCACTTCTGGCCGGGTTAATGATCTTCCCTTTGATTGGCTTCATGAGTGGTGGAACCATGGAAGGAGCTGGCAGTGGACCAGGGCTCATCTTCGTTACACTTCCTGAGATCTTTGGCGAGATCGGTGGTGCGCTAGGAGCAATAACCGGGACGTTGTTCTTTACACTTCTTTGTTTTGCTGCGCTTACGTCTACAGTATCGTTGCTGGAAGTACCAATATCCTATGTGGTTGATGAATTGAAAATAAGAAGAAAAAGGGCGGCCTGGATCGTAGCTACTGTCATCTTTATCATTGGAATTCCATCGCTGATAGGTAATGGATATTCTGATTTTTTCAGTACGGCCTTCACAACTTATAAGGATGGCGGGATTGACACGGATTTTCTTTCATTTGTTGGAGCACTTGCCAACGATACGATCCTGCCTCTTGGTGGGTGTATGATCGCATTCTTTGCTGCACATGTCTGGAAAAAGCATAATCTTGACGAGGAATTAGCCCAGGGTGCTCCGGGATACAAAGGATCTTTTGTTCAGAAATACCTGAATTTCGCAATTGGATACTTTGCTCCAATTGTCCTTGCAGTTGTGTTTGTCTTCACTGTCCTCTTTAAGTTCTTTGGCATCCAGATACTCTAATCATTTCAATTAGGGTCATTCTTTAATAAATGTCCCAGGGTCTTTTCCGTTAAAGAAAATAATGTATCTACCCTGGCGTAAGACAGTCACATCTATTTCAATTCCATGACCTGTTAGTACCAGATTGCTGCTGTCATTGTAGATCTCATAGGGGGTCATGCGAGACAAGTACAACCTGGTTTTGGCTGAGGCAGGTTTAAACTCAACAGGCACCGGATAATGATCATAGTCCGTTTCCTCAGAGTACAAATACGTATTTCTATTGCCCTGAGGAAACTTGTATCGGACCCTGTATTTATTGGCTCCTTCCTCTAATTCTTCAGGTAAGTAGGAGTAACTCTCTTCCTCATACACGCCACTTGCCTCAACAATAGCTTTCTCATTCCAAAATCCATTTTCAAGCTTTTCGATAGAAAAGGAACCAATTCCGATCTCCCCCTTGGTCGTCCATGTCAGAGAACTGTCTGAAAGGCTTATCGAGGTGAATCTAAAAATTGTGTGAAAAAGCACTGCTTCTGAGTTGATAATTATGGGCGAGCAAATGGTATCGCTATGAACAATGGAAATGTTCACAGGAGTGTATAAGTCAAAGCCTTCGAAATCCAACTTTAAAGCACTCAGTTTATAATTGAGAATCAAAGGTTCATTATTGATAAGAATTTGCTCAACACAGAAAGTACTGGAACTCCGATTATAAGGGTTTTGGATAAACAGCGTTTTTCCCTGGTATACACCGGCAAGATTGGTACGAATTACCTTGGCAGGTTCTTGCGACAAAGCAGGCAGCGATAAAGCGGTAACAAACACTAAAAAGATGACTCTTTTCATTTATATCAAAAATATGCAATTGGTAGTATTATGATGCAAACTCTGTGCTAAAGTGATCTTATAAAGCAAATACTCGTTAGAAAGTCAGTATTTATCAAACCTTAACAATTCAATTTTCAAATACCTGAATACAACTTTAATTTAGCAGCGCATGAAAAATGGCCTCCTTATTTTCACTACAGCATTGTTGCTGTCCTGTAGTCCAAAAGTGGTGACTTACACGAATTCAAAAGCCCGGTTTCAAAACTTCTCCAGCTATCAAATGGTCAATGTGAAGATTGGCAAGCGAAAATTACCTGCTGAAGCCACTGAACTTTTAGGCATCATTGAATCCCGAATAAGAATGGAAATGGAAGAAAAGAGAAACTATGTCTCCTCTAACATTGATCCTGATCTAATTCTACGTTACGAACTGGCTTCCAACACCAGGACTGAAAGAGACAACACAAATAATTCTGTTTTTTACGCTCCCTCACTCAATTCAAGAGTCATTTATGAATCTGTAATCTTAATCGAACTGCTTGAAAATAAGCGGCTGATCTGGCAAGGAAGCTACGATTTGAATCAAAGCCGAAGAGAAGCAAGAAATGAAACCACCGTCAATAAAGCAATTAGTCTTATATTCACAACCTATCCGTACAAAGCTGGTGAAGCTAAACCGGATCCATCGCTAACGTCCAAAAAGAAGAAATGACAGATTATGGTTTCTGGTCTCTAATACCGCCAGTACTAGCTATTGGTTTAGCTATTCGAACAAAACAAGTTGTATTCTCACTATCTGTGGGGATTTTTATTGGTTACCTCATCATCAGTCAGGGGAATCTCTTTCACGGGTTTGTGGGAACCGTTGAGGCCTTTACCAATGTGTTTCAGAGCAAGAATAACACACGAACAGTTATCCTGACCCTCATCATCGGAGCTATGATTCAATTAATTAAGTACTCTGGTGGTATCAATGGGTTTATTAACTGGGTCCAAAAACGACTGGAAAACAAAGTAAATTTCGAACGAAAACTACAGGCCACCACAGCCCTTACAGGTTTTCTCATCTTTGTGGAATCCAACATTTCGATACTTACGGTAGGCACCATCTTCAGACCACTTTTTGATAAGCACAAAATTGCCCGCGAAAAACTTGCTTACCTGGCAGACTCCAGTTCCGCTCCTGCCTGCATCATTTTTCCCCTTAATGCATGGGGGGCATACATCATGGGGCTATTGATGATCTACGATCAGCTGGATCCATTTAAAACATTGATTTTCTCAATTCCCTTCAACTTCTACGCAATTCTGACATTGATTATGGTCTTTTGGCTTTCTCTATCGGGAAAGGAATTTAGCACAATGAAAAAGGTAGTGGATGAAAGTAAAAAAATAGAATCAACAGATATAGATAGTACTAATTCGTCTGCTCCATTTAATATGGTCGTACCAATCGCAGTGATGGTTTTGATTATGCCGTTCTTCCTGGTTTACTCTGGTTGGGATGCGCAAGCCACAGGTTCTTTGTCAGATAAAATATGGTACAGCATCGGAAACGGATCGGGATCTGAGGCAGTATTAAATGCATGTTTTACAGCATTTTTTGTAGCGATAGGCATGTACTTCTTCCAGAAAAGGCTTACGATCAAATCCCTTTTGGAGGAATCATTTAAGGGAATGAATGAAATGTTGGTCATGGCCATTCTGATGGTCCTGGCATTTGCGATTGGGAATCTCTGTAATGAACTGGGGACCGGTATTTATGTTTCAAGGGTTACTCAGTCCTGGCTGATCCCTGAAATTGCACCGGCACTGGTATTCGTGATCAGTGCGTTCATTGCTTTTTCAACCGGCACTTCCTGGGGAACATTTGCAATCATGATGTCTATAGCACTACCACTGAATTTTGCAATAGACTCCAACCTTTACTTAATGGTAGCAGCTGTTCTTGGTGGAGGTGTTTTTGGTGATCACTGTTCACCAATTTCAGATACTACGCTCATTGCCTCGCTTGCATCAGGTTGTGACCACATTGATCACGTGAGAACCCAACTACCCTATGCCCTGTTTACGGGTGGGATTGCATTTGCATTTTACTTGGTTGCCGGGTTTATTTTTTAAGAACAATAGTCACTTATGGCACTGTCGGAACCCTCGGTGTTCAGTGCTTTGGCACGTTTGAAATCTTCACATGCTGATTTGAACCTGTTTTTTCCAACTTTCAAAGCACCCCGATACAGGAATGCTTCTCCGTATGATTTGTCAATGGAAATAGCATTATTATAAAATTCCAACGCTTGATCAGCATATCCCAGTTGATGCGCTGCTCTGGCAGATAGAAAATGTGCTTTTGCAGAATTCTCATTTTGCTTAACAGCAGCTCCGGCATGGATGAGTGCTTTACTGTATTTTTTTTGCTCGTATGCAATTTTGGATAGACTTAAAAAAGCATTGATGTGCCTGGGATCAACTTTGATTATCTCTTCAAAATCAGCGATTGCCTTATTGAAAATCCCAAGCTCCTCGTACGAGCGACCTCTGTTGTAAAGGAACGATGTGTTCTCAGGATCCGTTGATAGCAGTTCAGAATATTCACTGACGGCTTGCTCGTATTCCCCAGCTTCGAAAAGAGCATCTCCTTTGCTTTTACTTGTATTCACTTCTCCACATCCGATGAAGATGACAACTGCAATGCTATAAATATATTTCATGTGTAAATTAAGAGGGCGCAAATGTAACGTTTAAGCAGGCAAAATCAATATAGCACCATACGATTTATTGAACCCAGAGTTCGTAATACGTACAGGAAAATGAATGGTGGATTAAACAGAAACGTCGTTCTCTCTTAGCGCATCATTCAAAGAGGTCTTTTTATCCGTACTTTCTTTTCTTTTACCAATGATTAAAGCGCAGGGAACCTGGAACTCCCCTGCCGGGAATTGCTTTGGCATCGTACCTGGAATGACTACCGATCGTTCTGGAACAAACCCTTTATGCTCAACCGGCTCATTGCCAGTCACATCGATTATTTTGGAGCTAGCTGTTAAGACAACATTCGCTCCCAAAACCGCTTCCTTTCCTACCCTCACTCCTTCTACAACGATACACCTGGAACCTATAAATGCATTGTCCTCAATAATAACAGGTGCAGCCTGAACCGGTTCAAGAACTCCACCAATGCCCACACCTCCACTCAGGTGGACATTCTTTCCTATCTGCGCACAACTCCCAACTGTCGCCCAGGTATCTACCATTGATCCTTCATCAACATAGGCGCCAATATTGACATAGCTCGGCATCAAAATGGTATTTGAACTGATATAAGCACCGTATCTTGCGATTGCATGAGGTACTACCCGCACACCTAACTGGTCATACCCCGACTTTAATTTGATCTTGTCATGGAATTGAAAAGGCCCAACCTCAATGAGCTGCATTTTCATTAATGGGAAATACAGGATAACGGCTTTCTTAAGCCAATCTTTAACAATCCATTCCTTCCCTACCGGTTCGGCAATTCTACGCTTACCATTATCAAGATCCTCTATAATCGTTTTGATGGCAACCGCCACGTCCTTCTTCTGAACCAGTGTACGGTCTTCCCATGCTTCTTCGATCAAATTTTTTAATTCCATTCAAAAGTTAATATTTACAATTCCTATGAAAATCAAGATTGTTATAGCAAATACCCTTAAACCCGTAGATGATGTGCGGGCATTTGAGAAGATTGCACAATCAATAGCGAAAACAAACAAATATCATGTTAATATCATAGGAAATACAGGGAAAAAAGAAACGAACCCTTCCGATATCGAGTTCAATGTT
>JANQEC010000078.1 GCA_028278585.1 Cyclobacteriaceae bacterium
TGCCTGGAGGAATGGTTATCGAAAGCGTTCCGGAAACAAAGGCGATTGCACTGCCCAATAATGCTGGAAAGTTTACTTATTCTGCAAGTGTTCGGGGATCTAAACTGACGATCATGAATAAACTTAATTTGAGCAAAACGATCTTTACTCAGGATGAATATCAATATTTAAAGGAGTTTTTTGAACAGTTTATTCAAATGCAGGAACAATTGGTCGTACTGAAGAAAACATGATGAGAAGATTTATCATTTTACTTACTCTTTTCCACTTTTTTAATGCGACATGTCAACTTACAGTTTCAGATATCCCTGATGAATTAAAGAATGGGGCAGATGCTGTCTTTTTGTTGGATCAGGGTGAGTTTACGATTACGGAGGATGATCGTGCCATCTTTAAAGCAAAGCAACGCATTGCAATCCTAAATGGTGAGGGTGGGAAGTTTGCAATTATGAGACTCTCCTACGACAAACTAAGGAAGGTGAAATCCTTTGATGCTGAGCGATTTGATCGATATGGAAAAACCATAAAGAAATTGAAAAAATCCGAAATCATGGATGTCAGCGCAATAAGTGGGTTTAGCATTTATGAAGATAACCGTTTGAAAATTGCAGATTTGAGGCAACCCGAATACCCCTATATTGTTGAATTTGAATACGAGGTGGAGTATAAATATCTATACTATATCCCAAACTGGTATCCACTACCTGATGATGAGGTTGGAGTATTAAGATCTTCTTTTAAGCTAGTAAGCCCTCCGGGTTTTGAGCCACGCTATAAAGTCGAAAACATTGAAGATCGGTCAAAGAAAGAAGTGTTAGATGGGAGGGTAACGGTGAGCTTTAATTACGAGAATCTGGTTCCGTATTTTTATGAAAGCCATCAACCAAGGAACGTTCTACCTGTGATCTACACAGCCCCATCGAAGTTTAATTTTGAAGGTTACCAGGGAGATTTTAGCAGTTGGGAATCAGTTGGGAATTGGCAGAATGTATTGAACGAAGGAAGAGATAATTTGTCAGAGGATGCGAAGATGGAGATTCAAGCTTTAACTGAGAAATATTCAACAGATGCTGAGAAAGCGAGAGAAGTTTACGAATACGTTCAAAACAATACGAGATACGTAAGCATTCAGCTAGGAATTGGAGGTTTCCAGCCTTTTGCGAATTCTGTGGTTGAAGAAACCGGTTACGGGGATTGCAAGGCGCTTTCTTTCTATACCCAAAGTCTTTTAAAGCAAGCAGGTGTCGAATCCTACTATACATGGGTTTATGCTGGGAATAATCCACCGGATTTGGATCCATCATTTCCAATAGATCGTTTTAATCACATCATTTTGTGCGTCCCAAACAAGGGAGATACCCTTTGGCTCGAATGCACAAGTCAAACCAATCCGTTTGGATATGCTGGTAGGTTTACTGGAAATCGTGATGTTCTTTTGATAACTGAGGGTGGGGGCAAATTGGCAAGAACTCCCTATTATCCGTCGGAAGTAAATACGCAGATTACCACAGCTCAAATAGAGGTTGATGTTAACCTGAATTCAACTGCCAATATCAACATCTCATATGCTGGTCTTCAATATGAAAATGGAAATATTAATCATGTAGCAAATCAGGGTGAAGATGATCAACTTAAATGGATTGAAAAGAATATAACAGCTCCTGGCTTTCAACTAACAGACTTTGATCTCAGGAATAATCGGGATATCATCCCTTCGGTTGATTTGAGTGTTGAGTTTGAATCGTCCAAACTTTTCAATAGTGTCGGAAATCGATATTTCATCCAACCAAATCTATTTAACCGAAATACCTATGTTCCTGATAGAGATAGTGACCGAAGGTTTGACATTTCCATTAATATGGGTTATGTAGATTCGGACTCACTTGTTTTCAAAATTCCGGAGCAATTGAGGCCTGAGTTTCTTCCTGAGCCAACAAACATAGAGAGTGAATTTGGGAGCTATTCTTCAAATCTTTCTTATGAAAATGGTGTCTTAACCTATGTGAGAAAGGTTATGATCAAAGATGGGACCTTTGATAAAGAGAAATACGAGGCGTTCAGAAACTTTAGAAAGTCAATTGTGAGAGCTGACAAGCAAAAAATTGCATTCCTGAAAAAGACTTAGTTACAAGTCGTTCAAAGAGTCCAATACCTTTTCTTTTAAGCTGTCTTTATACGAGGACAGATTCTTTGCTATTGCTATTTCAGTTGACCCAATAATTTCAGCTGCCAGGATTCCCGCATTCTTAGCACCATTCAGTGCTACGGTAGCTACAGGAATGCCACCAGGCATTTGTAGGATAGATAAGATAGAGTCCCAGCCATCGATTGAATTACTGGATTTTACCGGAACGCCGATCACTGGTAAGGTAGTCAAGGATGCGACCATTCCGGGGAGGTGAGCTGCACCTCCGGCACCGGCAATAATTACCTGAAGGCCTCTGTCTCTTGCGCTTTCGGCATACTCAACCATTCTGTGGGGAGTTCTATGAGCAGAAACAATAGTTAACTCGTAATCAACACCAAGT
>JANQEC010000083.1 GCA_028278585.1 Cyclobacteriaceae bacterium
GGTAGCGGAAGATGGAGATAAAATTATAGGATCAGTTGTGATAATGGGCAGGTCGGGAGCAACAGCTCAGCTTCGTTATTTTATTTTACTTCCTGAATATCGTGGGTTGGGACTGGGTAAGAAATTGATGCAATTGGCCATGGATTTTTGCAAAAGTGCTGGTTATAGGTCCGTGTACTTGTGGACTGCTGAAGAGCTTCATACTGCTGCTCACCTTTATAAAATTTTTGGATTCAAAAAGACGAGACAAATTCCACAGAATCATTGGGGTAAGGAAGTAGTGGAAGACTGTTACGATGTGGTGATCCCAACATAATTGTAATAAACTGGAACTAAAGAAGAAAAACTTTGAAATTTCCAATGTGTGAGATCAAATCACTTGGTGCTTTCACTCAATATCTTGAACAGAAGAAGGAATTAGAATGGAAACCATTCTTATTTAAAGTAGCTATTGATGAAGCCGTAACATTTAATAAGATAATTGAAGAATTCGGTTTTGGAGTTTGCGATCAAATTGAAAACCAATTGAATGAGTTTGCCAGGATTAAATTTCCTTCTGAAAATGACCTGTCAGAAAGAGAGGAAGTACTTATCGCCATTCATAGAGAGGACGAATCCTTAATTTCATACGGGAATTGGGCATTTTTTGGATGGAAGAATACATTGGTTCATCCATTACCGGAACTGGAGTACCATGAAGTAATAACCAATCGAAATAAAAATAAAATAACAAGGAAAGAACAATCACGTCTCCAGGGTAAGAAAGTAGGAATAGTAGGGCTTTCTGTAGGAGCTGAAGCAACCATGACGTTAGCTCAGGAAAATCTTTGCGGTGAATTGCGAATAGCAGATTTTGACACACTCGATCTTTCCAATCTCAACCGAATCAATGCTGGGGTTGATGAACTTGGCCTTCCAAAGACCTTAATTACTGCAAGAAGGATAAAGACTCTGAATCCCTATCTCAATGTGGTGCCATTTAAAAATGGTATTGGTGAGCGCAATATGAATGAATTCTTAAACGATCTGGACTTGATTGTGGAGGAATGTGATGAACTCAGACTTAAATATAAGATTCGGGAAGAAGCCAAAGAAAGGAAGATCAATCTTGTCTTTGCTGCTGATGAAAAGGGGTTTTTTAGTATCGAGCCTTATGCAGACGAAAAGGAATTGAGTCTTTTCCATGGTCTTGTTTCGGAAATTCCAAGACAGAAAGAGGAATATGCAACTTCTCATGATTTTATGATTGCCCTATGTGAATGGCTAGGCGGATGGGAGAATATTTCTAAGGAATCTCGTGGTTCTGTGTTGGAAATCGGAAAATTACTTTGTGGTTATCCACAGCTGGCCAGCGAAGCAAAACTAGCTGCTGCCCAGGTGGGCCACTTTGCAAGAAGACTATTGCTGGGGGAGAGGCTGGAAGCAACCTATTTCAATATTGATTGGAATACAATTAAGGACAGATTAAATTGAATAGAGGATAATAACCCTTAATGGGCACAATCAATCAATTATGATACATATTAAAGTAATCTATACGATTAAAGAAGATGCAGATAAGGGGTTTGTAAAAGGAATCATTCGTGAATTTATTAATCAGATCAAGGCGAATGAAGCCGAAACAGTAACGTATCGATCCTTTTGGGAAACGGACAATCCCCGACAATTTTTCCATCTGATGAGTTTTGAAAACGAAGAAGCGCATCAGAAGCATCGCAACAGTGCCTACTGCAATGATTTTGTCTCCCAACTTTATCCTCTTTGTGAAGAGGCTCCGGAAGCCATTAATCTAGGTGAAGTTTTTTGACGTGGAATGAAAGGATGGGAACTTCAATCACGATTAAAATCCCGTTTCTGAGTAAGAAATACGGGTTCTGTAAATAGATTTCAGGCATCGTTGCCATTTGTATTGGCTTATTCTGAAATTTTATTAGTCAACACCACTCATACAACCTTTTCTTCAAAAATATCATCATCTATAAAAGTTTTACAAATGGGTAAATAATTAATTACTCAGAACTAATAGATAATAACATGATAAAGCAATTAACAATCACTTTTACTATTTGCTCAACGTTACTTTGCCAGAGCCAGCAATTGTCCATTGCGGGCAAAGTCTTTGACCAAAACACTGAGGTTGGTGTTCCTTTTGCAACCATTCACATTGATGGAACGTCAATTGGTACTTGCGCAAACCTTGAGGGTGACTTTCAATTAAAGATCCCAAATACACACTTGGATGGTAAACTGATGGTTTCTTCCATGGGATACGAATTAGCTGAACTAAACATCAATGAATCTGTATCTGGGTTAGTCAAAGTGGCACTGCTTCAATCGGTTGTCGATTTGGGTACTGTCACCATTCGGCCACTCTCTCCGGAGAATTATATCCGGGAAGCGGTACGGAAGTTTCCAGTCAATTACGGCAAACAATTCTCTTCGAATGCCTATTTCAGGCAATTGACACTGGACAATGGTAATTCGATGCAGTTTGCCGAAGGGTTCATGCAGGCATACTTTGAGGATTTTCTGGATGATACCACGGCGATTGAGCAGCGCTTACTGCTCCATCAAATAGAGGAAAATCTAGATATTATGGTTTTCAGGAAGAAGAAGCGGGAGAAAAAATTAAACAAAGCCAAAAAGAAGGCAGCTAAAGAAGGTGTGGTTCTGAATGAGGATTCGGTTAGACGAAAAGCGGGGAAAGTAGGAATTGATATAGCTACTCCTGATTTAATGATGGACCAGGATCCTGTGAGGCAAATAGAATCCTTTCTTGATACGACTAAATTTAAAAATTACAAATTCCAATTTGAGGATGACCTGATTTATAGAGGGGGGCGTGTTAATGTCATTTCTTTTGAGTCAAAAGGGAAGGTCAAATTAAAAAATGTGGGTTTGAAGGGTTATTTGAATGGCCTGATCTATTTCGATGAAGAAACATATGCTGTTATTGGCGTAGACTACAATTCGGAAATGGTCATACCGATGGCAGCAAAGCCCATCCTGTATCTTGCTGGATTCGGTGCCTCAAATCCTAAAATGACCAACAAGGTCAGGTATCTACAGGTAGGAGAGAGGTGGTTTCCCCAAAGCATCCAGGTAGATATGGGACTGGATCTGACCCAGAGGTATTGGTTCAAGAAAAATGAAAAATCAAGTTTGGATTTAGAGGTGCTTATGGCCATTAGTAACATCAATGCTACGAGCCCAAAACCCATCCCTGAAGCATTCAAATTTGATCGAAAGAAAAAAATCGAAGAGCAAGTCTACCCCTTGGAGGATTCATCCTGGGATAATGTGAACAGGATCGTATTGGAGGATATAAAATAATGTAATGAGCTTCTATTTATTCATATCGAAGCGACTCTACAGGATTTGCTGTTGCGACTTTAAACACGCTATAGAAAATAGTTATAAACGTGATTAGGAGCATAAGCATTAATGTGAGTACGAAGGACACAACCGAAATATCTATTCGATAGGCAAAATTCTCCAACCAGCCATCCATAAGAAGGATAGAAAATGGAATGGAAAGAATGAAAGCTACAAGTATTAGTTTCAAAAAATCCCTTGAGACTATCCTGATGATCTGAGCAACCGATGCACCCATCACTTTCCGGATCCCAAACTCTCTGGTACGGCTGATCAATGTAAAAGAGGCAAGACCAGACAGACCGATAATAGCAATGAAAAGAGCAATTAAGGTGAACCATTGAACAATGTATTGCAGCCGATCCTCTGCCCGATAGAGACGGTCAAGTGATTGATCAAAGAAACTTAAGTTAAATGGAGCAGATCCATCAAATTCAGACCATGTGTCCTCCAGGAATTTTTGTGTTTCTTCAAAATCACCAGTACCCAGCTTGATCGAGAAGGTTCTCGACCATTCAGGCTTCATAAACATCGCTATAGGCGCAATTTGCTGATGCAGCGATCGGAAGTGGAAATCTTTGACAACTCCAATTACTTTTCCCATTGGTCTCCCCAACCTCGTTAATCCGACATTTTTTCCAATGGGATCATCTGTCCATCCAAGTTGCCGAACAGCCTCTTCGTTTAGGATATAGCTAAGTTCTTCGTCACCTGGAAATTCTTTTGAAAAATTACGTCCCTTTACTAATTCAAACTTGAAGGTTTCAAGATAGTTGTGATCCACTTCTAGTAACCGAATAGTGGGAGTGTTCTCGCGGCTGAGGCCTTCAACCTCCATGGGCATTCCCCAATCTCCACCTCCAGGTAAATTACCCGAAAAAGAAACAGATTGAATATTGGGATGTTTCTTCATCTCTTCGATCACAGCTTCATATCGCCCAAAGATCTTTTCGCTATTCGTATTTAAAACAATTATTTGTTCATCGTCAAATCCGAGATTTTTGTTTTTCATGAAATCTACCTGCTGATAGATGATGCTGGTAGCAATAATGAGTATAATGGATAAAGTATATTGAAAGACCACCAAAACCTGACGCGTTCGGGATCGGGATGAACGGATTCGCTCGTTCTTTAGGACAGCCTCCACCTTGAGGGAGGATAAATAAAACGCCGGGTAAGATCCCGCAAGTGCACCTACCAGAATAGCACCAGCTAGCAGGAAAGGTAGATTTTCGATCAAGTTGAGTGAAACAGATAACCCTGTTGCTGCATTAAATCCTGGTAGAATCAGGTGAACAATGCCGGCTGCAATAACTACGGAAAAGACTGCAAATACAATGGACTCTAAGAGGAATTGAAAAATCAGTTCTTTTCTTGTTGAACCATTCACTTTTCTGACTCCTATTTCTTTCATTCTTGTAGTAGCCCTTGCGGTTGAAAGATTGATGAAGTTGATACATGCGATGAGGATGATGAAGAAAGCCAAACTCATCATGATGAACACATAAGTAATATTTCCAGTGGAGCCAATCTCTCTGAAAAGATTCGAATAGAGATAGATTGATTCAAGCGCCTGTAACTGATACAATTCAGCGTTGCGACTTCTGAGTTCTTCCAGGTTATACTGCTCTCTTGCTTGTTCAGATCTTTCCAATACGAGTGCTGTTGCACGGCTTATGATTAACTCATGATCGGTCTTGGGTAAGATTTTCAGGTATGTGTATGCTTGTGTGCGTGCCCAATCGTTTATATCAGATAGTTCGTAATTGTCCATGGGAGCAAGGAAACTGAAATAAAAATGGGAGTTTGCCGGGACGTCTTCGATCACTGCAGTGACAGTAAACAATTTATCTACCTGCGACTGATAGGTAATGGAAATGTTTTGACCAACGCAATTGATGTTTTCTCCAAAATATTTGGTTGCCAATGCTTTGGTCAAAATAATTGATCCGGGCTCTTTCAATGCAGTTTCTATGTCTCCCTGGAGGACTTTGAAATTGAATACTTCAAAAAAGGCATCATCAACACATCTGCCCCATCCTTCTGATAACACATTTTCGCCATGTTTGAATGTAGCATTCCCGAAAGGAGTCAGACGAGTCATTTTTTCAATTCCAAGTCCTTCTTCCGCTAGCGCCGCTCCCATTGGGACACTTATTTTAGCACTTCCGCCACCATCGTCAGGATTCTTGCTCGCCAGACGATAAATTCTCTCTTTGTCTTTGTGAAAATTATCGTAGCTCAATTCAAACCGCACATATTGGATCATCATTATGCTTGCCGTCAGTCCAATCGAAAGACCGAGTACGTTGATGATCGCATAAGCTTTGTGTTTCTTAATGTATCTAAGTGTGACGAGTAGGTAGTTAGACAGCATAGTTGTGAATGTTGAAGTTTTGACTTTTCTCTTTTTGAATTTTAATCGTAGAAAGCCTATAGACTGAAAGACATAAATCAATCTCGCTCTCGTAGTTCCCTTCAATTCGACATTTTCGAGAAATAACTCCAATAAATCACCACGAATGCCCTCCAGCATGTAAGGATCGCAATAGTTCTCAAGGATGCTTGTGATCCATTTTGGAGGAGATACTTCCTTTTTCATTTCAACTCAATCGTATACTGCATTACTCTGGTTGCAGGCAGAAGTTACTTATTTCTTTTGTATATGTCGAAATTGATGCTATTGATACGAAGAAATACGAAGATATGTTTCGTATTTGTAAAAAATGATTAAGAGTTTTATGAATCTTTAGTGTAGCTAGATAGAATAGTGGTGCTGGCAACAGCAGCCTCATAGTATTTCCTTTTTACATCCAGGTAATTACTATTTGAGAAGAATGAATCCATCGTTGCACGATCCGGAAAGTGGATCGTAAAAACACGGTTGATATCATTATCTGTTTTAGATATTAAAACTTCTGAGATTTTGAAGTCATAACTGAATCCACCTTTGTATTCTGATAAAATTGGTTTCATGTTTTTACGATACTCCTCGTATTTTTCTTCATCGGTTACATGTAAACCGACTAACATTTCGTATGCCATAATTTGTATTATTAGTAAATTAAAGATGGTTTTTTAGTCGACCAGATGGGTTCCATCAGTGATTGAAACTACGTAGGCTTCTAACTCCATATTGAAATTATCCCGATAAAGATCATTCATCTCTTTAATAAACGAATCAACATAAGAAGTTGAGACGAGGTTCAATGTACATCCGCCGAAACCACCACCCATCATCCGGCTGCCGGGTACTTCTTTTCGAGATTTAGTTTGATCTACAAGAAAATCAAGTTCCGGACAGCTTACTTCATACTTTGTTTTTAGACCTTCATGAGACGCATATAACAAGGTTCCGAGTTCTTTCCAATCTTTGGATTCCAATGCTTTTTTAGCTTTTAATACCCGCTCATTTTCTTCCAACACATAGCTACATCGTTTATAAACCAAATCTGAAATCTTACTTCTGATGATATCAAGTTGATTTATGTTCGCATGTCGTAATGACGCTATGTTGTCGAAGGATTTTTGTAATTCTTTGACTCCCGATTTACATTCTTCTTTCCTTTGATTAAATGGAGAATCTACCAGCGAATGCTCTACTTGTGTATTCAAGAGCACCCATTGATAATCATCCGATTGAATGGGCAGCAACTTAGCCTCCAAATTTTCACAATCAAGCAAGATCGCATGATCTTTTTTTCCAAACATGGAGGCATACTGATCCATAATCCCGCATGCTACTCCAACGAAATTTTGTTCAGCTCTCATACTAACCGATATCAATTCTTCCTTGCTAAGATCCAATTGAAAAAGTTCATTTAGACCTATGGCAACACAATTCTCAAGTGCTGCAGATGAAGAAAGCCCGGCTCCTTCAGGAATGTTTCCTCCAATGGTTAAACAAAAACCTCCAATATCTCTACCTAGCGCCCGGATCTCGTGAATCACACCAAGCACATAATTGACCCAGTTTCCTTTTGCTCGTGGCTCCAGGTCATCCAGGGTGATGCTAATTTCTTCATCATAGTTAATGGAGTGTAGAATGCAACTATTGTTGTTAGATTTTGAAAAACCACCGATAATGTATTTGTCAATAGCCGCCGGGAGCACATATCCATCATTGTAGTCTGTGTGCTCCCCTATTAGATTGATTCGACCAGGAGAGGTGACCAACAGGGGTTCGGCCTGAAACCTACTTACAAATTTTGATTTGACTTCCTGGATGATTGTTTCCAAAGGCTTGGATATTTAAGACATCTTAAGAGAAATAAATGTAAATAGCTATGACGATCAAGCAAATGATCAGGCCAAAAGCTTTCACGTGTTTCCACTGTGTGATATCTACATCGTGAGTATAGGATTGTTCATATGCCGTGTCTCGTGGTTTAAGTTTTCCGATGATGAGCATTACTCCGACATTCAAAAGGAATAGGATTGCCATGACATGTAAAAAATGCGGGTAATTTTCCGCCCCAACTGATGGCTTGACCATGAACTGACTGATGGTATAGAGAATGACACCGGATAGGATCCCGATCTTAGCGGCAAGAGCTGGAACGTATTTAGTCAGGTAGCCTACCACAATGATCGTCAAAATGGGAATACTGTAACAACCATTCACTTCTTGCAGGTAGCCAAAAAGCCCGTCAGGAGCTTTAGCAATCAGGGGAGCAATCCCCATAGAGAATAATGCCAGTACAACTCCAAAACGCTTGCCGGATCGCACCACCTGGGCTTCATCAGCCTCCTTGTTAAAGTGTTCTTTGTAAATATCAAAACCGAACAAAGTGACCGAACTATTTAAAGCAGAATTGAAGGAACTTAATATTGCACCAAAGAGAACAGCTGCAAAGAACCCCACTAAACCAACAGGTAAAACTTCAGTTACAAGTTTAGGATACGCCTGGTCCGGATTATCTAATGTTCCACCAAAAAGATGAAAAGCAATGACTCCCGGAAGTACCACGATTAAAGGTCCTAGAATTTTAATGAAGGAGGCGAGCAGTAGCCCTTTTTGCCCTTCTTTTAGGTTTTTAGCCCCCAAAGCGCGTTGAATGATTGCCTGGTTGGTGCCCCAATAGAAAAGTTGAACCAGCATCATTCCTGTGAAAATGGTAGAAAAAGGTACGGATGCCGATTCACTACCCAATGACTTAAATTTTTCAGGATTGGTTTTGATCAGAACATCTATCCCGTTAAGCAGATCACCATCTCCAATCATTAACAG
>JANQEC010000099.1 GCA_028278585.1 Cyclobacteriaceae bacterium
CTCCTCCAGAGGATATTCAGGCAGAGCCAGGAACCCAACAAGTAGAAATAACCTGGGAAAACCCATACATTTGCGAAGATGTAGCCCTGGAGTATTTTCGTGGATTTACAGTTTGGCGCAAAGAAAACAACAATTTTGTTTTGGATACCTGCGATCCGGGCCTTGCCGGCAAAGGATTCAAGAAACTGACTTCATTGCCTATCCAGGATATTGTTAGCGACAGATATAATTACCTGGATGAAGATGTTGAAAGGGGCCGAACATATTGCTACAGAGTTCAGGCGGAATTTGCACGGGTTTCTGCAGCAGGAATAGAATACAATTGGGTCGAAGGTCTCGCTTCTGATGAAGTTTGTGTCCAACTCAATCGCGATATTCCGTTGATTACAAACGTAAGCGTCATAAATACGGATATAAATAATGGAGAAATATTAATCCGTTGGTCAAAACCCGATGGAGATGATTTGGACACCTTGCTAAATCCTGGTCCTTACACGTATGAATTGTTGAGGGCCAATGGCATAACGGATGATAAAAATGATTTCCAAACAATTCCGGGTGCTACATTTACTAGTCAGTATTTTGCCTTGGCCAATGATACGATTTATAATGATACCGGTTTAAATACTGCGACCAGACCTTATAGCTATATTGTAATGTTTTATACAAATGGGATGGCTGACACAATTGGCTACGCTGCTGCCGCTTCATCCGTATTTTTATCAATTGCTTCGACAGATGAAATCAATAATTTAAGTTGGGAATTTGATGTACCCTGGGACAATTCCGAGTACATCGTCTATCGTCAAAATGGCCTTAATAACTGGGATTCTATCGCAACCACAACAGAGCAGTTTTATTCAGATCAAAATCTCATCAATGGAAAAGAATATTGCTATTACGTAGAATCTGAAGGCTCCTACGGTATCCCCAGGATAGTTTCTCCTTTATTTAACGAATCGCAGGAAGCTTGTGGTACTCCTCTGGATACTATTCCGCCTTGTCCTCCTTTGCTTGAGGTTTTCAATATTTGTGATGAAGCAAACGGTACAGATTTGGTGAATTGCGAAGCAGAAGAGAATCTTGTTAATTCACTGGTTTGGAAAAATCCAATGGATATTTGCGAAGAAACGGATGATGTCGTTTCTTACAACATCTATTTTTCAAGTATTGAAGGAGGAGAATTTGAGTTGATTGAAACGATTACAAGTTCTCAAATTACTGAGTACCAGCATAAACCTGATATGGGAATAGCTGGTTGTTATGCAATCACCGCTGTGGATACATTCTTAAATGAAAGTAAATTTAGCAATATAGTTTGTGTGGATAATTGCCCGATTTATAATCTGCCAAATGTTTTTACGCCCAACAATGATGGAGCAAATGACCTGTATATTCCGTTCCCATATTGTTTTGTCGATCATGTTGAAATGGTAATTTATAACCGTTGGGGAGAAAAAGTGTACGAAACCACTGACCCTGACATCAACTGGGATGGCAAAAACCTCAAAGGCGAAGATCTCGCAGAAGGGGTTTATTATTACAAATGTACAGTATTCGAACAAAGGGTAAGCGGTATCGTTCCCAGCACAGAACTATTAAGCGGATTTATACAATTGATTCGGGGAAAATAGTTTTTCGTTTCATACGAGAGCTTTCAGATGACTTTTAACGAAAATAACGAAATCAAATGTTTACAGGAATAATCGAGCAAATCGGTACCGTCGAAAAAATAGAAACTGAAGGAAGTAATTATCATTTCACCATTGCATCTCCGATCTCATCCGAGCTAAAAATTGACCAAAGTGTCAGCCACAATGGTGTTTGCCTGACCGTTGTTGCCTTGGGGGATGGCACGCATACTATTACAGCCATTGATGAAACAATTTCAAGAACGAATTTAGGAGACCTAAAAGCTGGTGATCCTGTAAATCTCGAACGCGCGATGTTGCCTTCGTCACGACTTGATGGACACATTGTTCAGGGCCATGTTGATGCTACCGGAAAATGTATTGGCATTGAAGAAAAAGAAGGCAGCTGGTATTTTGAGTTTCAGTATCAACCAAGCCCGGAGCACTTGCTGGTGGATAAAGGTTCAGTTTGCCTCAATGGAGTCAGTTTGACCGTTGTGAATCCTTCGCTGGATCAATTCTCTGTGGCTATTATTCCATATACTTTTGAAAATACTAATTTCAAAAACCTAAAAATCGGCGATTCCATTAATCTTGAATTTGACATCATTGGAAAATATATTGGTCGCTATTTTGAAATTTATTCTTCCAATTTGTTGAAGAAATAGTTCAAACGAACCACTCCCCTTTTGCAACTATCTGGCATTTTCCGCCTACTTTGATTTCATAACGATTGTCAGCTAATTGGCCTTCCAAATGCAATCGCGAAGGTCTGCCCATTTCATGACCCTGTTCCATTTTGAGCGATGCAGTCGGATTAATATATTTTAAAAAATAAGCCAAAAAACAACCATTTGCACTACCTGTAGCTGCGTCTTCTTTTAAAATTTCATCTTCGACACAAAACATACGGCTGTTAAAATCATTTTGATCTTCATAAGTTTCCGGCGTAAAACAAAAAACAGAAGTCGTCAATCCACTAGGATTATTTGTTTTATAAAGTCCTTTTGCTTTCATAAACTTCACAAAGGAATCAGCATTCGGTTTTATCATTTTAATGCTTTCCAGAGATTTTATTGGAACAATGACAAAAGGCAAACCCGTAGAAATTTCACAAACTGGCAGTCGATCATCTATCATCTTCTCATCAATATTTAACAAAGCAGCAATTTCTTTTCTTTCAAATGATTTGTTGAACTTGGGTTGTACTTGTGTAATAAATGGTAGTATTTTTCCTTCTTCTGAATTCAAAAACTCTGCCTTTACCTGACCAACTTTCAGATTGAGTAAAAGATGGTTGGTGTTATTTTTTAACAGCAATTCTTTGATGACAAAGGAAGTCCCAACTGTCGGATGGCCAGCGAAAGGAATTTCGCTTTCGGGAGTAAATATTTTAACCTCAAAACCCTTTTTCTCATCTCCTCCTAAAATAAAAGTAGATTCAGCAAAATTGATTTCTTTTGCAATTTGAAGCATGGTAGTATCATCGACGTTCTGTGCACCAGGGAAAACAGCAAGCTGGTTTCCTGAGTATTTTTTTTCTGCGAATACATCGACGATAAAAAAATCAAGTTTTGCCATATTTCCTGCGTTTAATTATTTATAAAAAGAATAGGGCTGCCTGAAATTCAGGCAGCCCTATTTCAAAATATTTCATTATTTCAGTATTAATCTAAATCGACTTCTTCCATCTCTTCCATATGAGCTCTTCGAGCCTGGCTGGCTTCAAAGGCTTCTTTGCTGGAGACCCAGAGAGATCTATAGGCTGGCAAACCAGTACCTGCAGGAATTTTCTTACCAACGATCACATTTTCTTTCAATCCTGTCAAATAATCTCGTTTGGCACCAATTGCTGCCTGACTTAAAACTTTGGTAGTTTCCTGGAAGGAAGCTGCAGATATCCAACTATATACTCCAAGAGATGATTTTGTAATCCCCTGCAATAACGGACTTGAAGTTGCAGCAACAGCATCACGGTATTCAACTATCTTTTTGTCATTTCGTTTAAGGTATGAATTTTCTTCACGTAATTGTCTCAAGGTGACCAATTGTCCTGGTTTAAGTTTTGTTGAATCGCCTGGCTCAGTGATGAATTTTTTATCATAAATCCAATCATTTTGCCCTAAAAATTCAAATTTTTCAACAGCTTCTCCTTCCAGGAATGTAGTATCACCTGCGTCTTCAATTTGTACACGGCGCATCATCTGCCGCACAATGACCTCAATATGTTTGTCATTGATATTGATTCCCTGTGAACGATAAACCTCCTGAACACCATTAACCAGGTAATATTGGACAGCAAATGGCCCTTTAATATTCAAAATATCCCGTGGAGCAATAACACCATCAGACAATGGCATTCCAGCTCTTACGAAATCTCCTTCCTGTACCAAAACGTGTTTTGAAAGACCTATCAGGTATTTGCGTTTTTGTCCGCTCTTTTCATCTTCAACGAAAACCTCACGATTACCTCTTTTAATCTTTCCAAAAGAAATCACTCCGTCAATTTCCGAAGTAACCGCTGGGTTAGAAGGATTTCTTGCTTCGAACAATTCAGTAACACGTGGAAGACCACCGGTGATATCCTGAATCTTACCAAGGTTTCTTGGAATCTTTACTATTTTCTGACCAGCTTTAACTTCTGCACCATCTTCTATTGAAATATAAGCACCAACAGGAAGGTTATAAACCTTCAACACATCTCCGCTTTTTGGTTCAATAATCTGGATAGTAGGGATCATTCTTCTACTCTTGCTTTCAATGATCACCTTTTCGATATAACCGGTTTGATCATCTCTTTCAACGCGGAAAGTAGCCCCTTCCTCAACTCCCTCAAATTTGGTAATCCCTTTAAACTCTGATACGATAACTGCATTAAATGGGTCCCATTCGCAAATCATGTCGCCTTTTTCAATAGTAGCGCCCTCTTTTATATGAAGGGTTGAACCGTATGGAATGTGGTTTGAAGAGTATTGTTTATTGGTTTTGGAATCAACAATCCTCATTTCTCCAGCACGAGACAATACTACCTGAATTTTATTTCCTTCATCGTCAGTGGACTGCGTAGTACGAATACCATCGAATTCAACTTTACCACTAAATTTGGCTACAAGCTCTGACTCTGTCTTAGATACAGAAGCAATACCACCAACGTGGAAAGTACGCAATGTCAACTGAGTTCCAGGTTCACCGATAGACTGAGCAGCGATAATACCGACAGCATCACCTTTTTCAGCGATACGACCGGTTGCCAGGTTTTTACCATAACATTTGGTGCAAACACCTCGTTTGGTTTCACATGTCAATACAGAACGAATAGTGACTGTTTCAATTCCTTCTTCATCAATATACAGTGCTTTTTTCTCGCTGATATATTCTCCTGCATTGAGAATTACTTCATCAGTAACCGGATGAACAATGTCATGCAATGTGAACCTTCCTGAAATACGATCAGCAAGGTTTTGGATTACTTTTTCATTATCTTTTAAAGCTACAGTATCTATACCTCGCAATGTATCACAGTCCTCTTCATTGATCACCACATCTTGAGAAACATCAACCAATCGGCGTGTCAAATATCCAGCATCCGCAGTTTTAAGAGCTGTATCTGCAAGACCTTTTCGCGCACCGTGCGTAGAAATAAAGTATTCAAGAACTGACAATCCATCCAGAAAGTTTGCGAGGATTGGGTTTTCGATAATCGCGCCACCCGTATCTCCAGATTTTCTTGGTTTTGCCATCAATCCCCGAAGTCCACAAAGCTGCTTGATTTGTTGTTTTGAACCACGAGCTCCAGAATCCAACATCATATAAACTGAGTTGAATCCTTGTTTGTGTTCAGATAATTCTTTCATCAAATTATCCGTAATTCTGTTATCTGCAAAAGTCCATTTGTCGATGATCTGGTTGTATCGCTCGTTGTTTGTGATCAATCCGAGGTTGTAATTATCCCAAACTTCATCTACTTCCATCTGAGCATTTTCCAAAGTTTTGGCTTTTACAGTCGGTGTGATCAAATCTCCAAGGTTAAAAGACAATCCACCTTTAAAAGACCATAAGAATCCAAGTTCTTTGATATCATCCAAGAACACAGCAGTAACAGCAAAATCAGTTCGGCTGATAATCTCGCTGATTACGGATTTCAAGTTTTTCTTCGTTAGCAATTTATTGACAAAAGGTACTTCAGCAGGTACGGCCTGGTTGAAGATGACTCTTCCAACAGTAGTTTCCACTCGTTGTTTTACGCGATTTCCTTCTTCGTCTTCCACTTCAACTCTAACATTTATACAAGCATGAAGGTCAACCTGACCTTCATTGTAGGCAATTACTACTTCCTCAGGAGAATAAAAAGTTCTTCCTTCTCCTTTGACCACATTTTCCTCAGTTGATCTTCTTTCTTTTGTCAGAAAATACAGCCCGAGAACCATATCCTGCGAAGGCAAAGTAATCGGAGAACCATCTTGTGGATTCAACATATTGTGAGATGCCAACATCAAAACCTGTGCTTCAAGAATTGCTGCATGGCTCAACGGAAGGTGAACCGCCATCTGGTCTCCGTCAAAGTCTGCGTTGAACGCTCCACAAACCAAAGGATGCAACTGGATTGCTTTCCCTTCGATCAATCTTGGCTGGAACGCCTGAATAGATAATCGGTGAAGCGTAGGAGCACGGTTTAGCAAAACAGGGTGACCTTTCAATATATTTTCGAGGATTTCCCAAATCACCGGATCTTTACGATCCACTAGTTTTTTAGCAGATTTTACTGTTTTTACAATTCCTCTTTCAATCAATTTTCTGATTACAAAAGGTTTGAATAATTCAGCTGCCATGCCTTTTGGAATACCACATTCGTGCAACTTCAAAGTAGGTCCAACTACAATTACAGAACGGCCTGAGTAATCCACTCGTTTTCCAAGCAAATTTTGACGGAAACGACCTTGTTTTCCTTTCAAAATGTCACTCAAAGATTTCAATGCTCGTCCTCCTTCTGCTTTTACAGCGTTGGATTTTCGTGAGTTATCAAACAAAGAATCTACTGCTTCCTGCAACATTCTTTTTTCATTACGAAGAATGACTTCAGGAGCTTTAATTTCCAATAATCGCTTCAGACGATTATTTCGAATAATTACCCGACGATAAAGGTCATTCAGGTCAGAACTTGCAAAACGTCCACCATCCAAAGGAACCAAAGGACGCAATTCGGGCGGAACGACCGGCAAATATTGGATTATAGCCCATTCAGGTCGATTTTCAATACGAGTCTGACCATCGCGGAAAGCTTCAACGACACGAAGTCTTTTCAAAGCTTCTGATTTACGCTGCTGTGAAGTCTCATTAGCAGCCTGATGACGCAGGTCATATGAAAGTTGATCCAAATCAAGACGCATCAACAAATCGCGAACTGCTTCAGCACCCATTTTTGCTACAAATTTGGTTGGATCGTCATCTTCCAGCATCTGGTTTTCTTTAGGTAACGTTTCCAAAATTTCCAGATAATCCTCTTCCGTCAACAAATCCATTTTGCTTACTTCTTCCTCTTCTTTAACACCCGGCTGGATCACTACATATCTTTCATAATAGATAATCGATTCCAAAATTTTGGAAGAAAGTCCCAAAAGGTAGCCAATTTTATTTGGCAGTGATTTGAAAAACCAAATATGGACCACAGGAACGACCAGTTTGATATGGCCCATTCTCTCACGACGAACTTTTTTCTCAGTAACTTCCACTCCACATCGATCACATACTATCCCTTTGTAACGGATACGTTTATATTTTCCGCAGTAACATTCATAATCTTTTACCGGCCCGAAGATTCTTTCGCAGAATAATCCATCACGTTCAGGTTTGTAAGAACGATAGTTGATCGTTTCAGGTTTTAAAACCTCTCCGTATGAACGTTCCAGGATATCATCAGGCGATGATAAACTGATAGTGATGCTATCAAAATTTCTTTTTTGCTTATGATTTTTTTTGAATGGCATATGTCAATCAGTATTTGAATTTATTTAAGGTTTGAGAATTGAGTGTTGAACCAATTCCCAGTCTTTGAATTATTTTTAATCAAATTTCACATCCAGTGCAAGACCACGAAGTTCGTGAATCAATACATTGAAGGATTCAGGTATATTAGCTTCTGGCAAATTATCTCCTTTAACGATTGCCTCGTAAGCTTTTGCACGACCGATGATATCATCAGACTTAATCGTTAAGAGTTCTTGCAAGATGTTAGATGCTCCAAATGCTTCTAGCGCCCAAACTTCCATTTCACCAAATCGCTGACCACCAAACTGAGCTTTACCACCAAGTGGCTGCTGTGTAATCAAAGAGTATGGTCCAATTGAACGAGCGTGCATTTTGTCATCTACCATATGCGCTAACTTCAACATGTAAATCACTCCCACAGTAGCTTGCTGATGGAATCGATCACCTGTCTCACCGTCATAAAGGTAGGTTTGACCATAGCTAGGCAACTCTGCCTTTTGGATGTACTCTTCAATTTCGTGGAATTTGGCCCCATCAAATATTGGAGTTGAAAACTTGAGTCCTAGTTTCTCGCCAGCCCAACCGAGTACTGTTTCGAAAATCTGTCCCAGATTCATACGAGATGGTACACCAAGTGGATTAAGTACAATATCAACTGGAGTTCCGTCATCCAAAAATGGCATATCTTCCTGACGAACAATTCTGGAAACGATTCCTTTATTTCCATGTCGTCCGGCAAGTTTATCTCCTACTTTCAGCTTACGTTTCTTAGCTAAATAAACTTTAGCCAATTTCAATACACCTGCTGGAAGCTCATCTCCAATGCTGATGTTGAATTTTTCACGCTTATACTTTCCAACTTCTTCATTAACCTTGATGCTATAATTGTGAATCAACCGCGCAATGAGTCCATTTACATGATCATCTTTAGTCCATTTGCTGTAATCGACTGTTGAGTAGTCAATATTCTTCAAATTGGAAATGGAAAACTTAGTTCCTTGTGGAACAATTGTTTCGTTGTAAATGCTTTTCACTCCGCTGGAAGCCTTCCCTTTGACCAATAACAATAACTTATCAACAAGGATGGTCTTTAGCTCATTTATTACGATTGCATGCTGATCATCCAAATTGGTAATCAATTCTTTTTCCTGTGCTTTTTGAACTTTGTCTTTTTTTGCACGAGCAAACAATTGTTTATCAATGATAATTCCCTGAGTAGATGGAGGCGCTTTCATAGAAGCATCTTTCACATCACCTGCTTTGTCACCAAAGATTGCACGCAACAGTTTTTCTTCAGGAGTCGGATCTGATTCTCCTTTTGGAGTAATTTTTCCGATAAGGATATCTCCTTCTTTGATCCAGGCACCAACCCGGATGATACCATTTTCATCAAGATCCTTCGTTGCATCTTCACTTACGTTCGGAATATCATTGGTCAATTCCTCTTCCCCAAGTTTAGTATCCCGAACATCCATTTCGAAGTGCTCGATATGCAATGAAGTAAAAATATCTTCCCGAACGACACGTTCAGACAGCACAATCGCATCCTCAAAGTTATACCCTTTCCAAGGCATGAAAGCTACCTTAAGGTTTTGACCAAGCGCCAATTCTCCACGTTCTGTTGCATAGCCATCGCAAAGGATTTGTCCCTTTTCAACACGGTCTCCTTTGCGAACAATTGGTTTAAGGTTGATACAAGTTCCCTGGTTTGTTCGCTTAAATTTGGTCAGCTTGTACGTTTTTCGGTTGTCTTCAAAAGAAACCAACTGATCTTCCTCTGAACGATCATAACGAATAACAATTTCATTGGCATCAACGTATTCTACCACACCTTTTCCTTCCGCATTGATTAGCATACGGGAGTCGATGGCTACTTTTCCTTCCAGCCCTGTTCCTACAATTGGAGAGCTCGGACGAATAAGCGGTACAGCCTGACGCTGCATGTTGGATCCCATCAAAGCAC
>JANQEC010000113.1 GCA_028278585.1 Cyclobacteriaceae bacterium
AAGCTATGTATTGATTTTTCCTGCTTTCTCCTGTGACATTGAGTACCAAATCGGATTTTAAGGTATCGTATTTCTCAACGTTTGGATCAAAGTATACCCATTGAAAATAATCTGACATTTTAAACTCTCCAGGTTCATTTGGTATCGCGTAGAAGTTGTAGCTCTTCGTTCCACGAACCCGAGAATTACTTTTATTGACATTCTGTTTCACATTGGGTGCATAGAAATCAAAATTCTCCCCGGTCTCAGGTTGCGGTGCTTCAATGGCGCTGATATTCCCTTCTCCTTGGACAGTAAACTCATAATTGAAGCTTTTTCCTGTCTCATATTCGCCTTTCGAGATGGATTCAACCAATTCATAATTTCCTACTGCCACACTTTCTTTCAAAGGGTGAGGTGGTAAATCCAGAACTTTAATTTTTTTCTCTTTCGCATAAAATGTTTCAAAATCTTCCTGCCTGTTTCTTCCAAAAAAAGAAGGATTCTTCGCCACTTTGTATTTGATCATCTTCAACCCCACTGATGGGAAATCTATATCCTCAACATTTAGAGGATAAAAAGTAGCCTGGTAGATCTTGTATCTTGTATATCCTTTGCCGTTTAACTGAATGGACTCTCCATTAATGTTATCAATGTTGAAACTCTCTTCCCAACAAGAATTTGGTTTGATCTTTTTCACAATTTCTGTTATCTGAGTCCCCAAATCATAGAATCTCATGTCCGCCCGATTCGACTCAGCCACATAAAATGCAAGATTGGTAGTGAAGCCTTCTCCCACATATACTTCTTTCTTGTCGGTAACGATCGCCAAAAAAGCGTCAGCTTCTACATCAATAAACTCTGAAGGCTGATTCCTGTTTCCAAATAAGTTATCAAATGGATCAGTAGAGAATGCAGATCTTCTCCTGCTTTGTTGAACCGCATCTCCTACAACAATTTGAGTACCATCTGATTTAACATCCTGGCCATTGATCGTCATGAAGAATGGTTGTAATAAAAAAGTTCCTTTCTCAGACGCTTGATAATTTTGTGTGAGACTCTGGGTTGAGGTCATCTGACCATTGGTAAAATTGGTTGAGGTGGATGATGAAGTACCTCTTTTTATAAATCCCTCAATGT
>JANQEC010000100.1 GCA_028278585.1 Cyclobacteriaceae bacterium
TGACCGTCATCGCGGCCCTGCTCGCCATCATGCTCCTGACCTGCGGCCTCCTGCTCGTCGCCGGGCGCCTGCATCGTCTCCTCGGCGTCACCGGCGAGCAAGTGATCGCACGGGTGATCGGCGTGTTGCTGGCGGGCCTGGCCGTGCAGTTCATCTTCGACGGGATCCTTCAGTCAGGTCTCGTGACCGGTATCCCGGGCGATAGCCGTTGATCGCCCCGCACTTCGTCGAGTAACAGGGGATCGGACGCGGCGCGGTCGGCGTCCATACGGGAAAGGAGACACTCGCCATGGCGGTCGAAACCCCGGTCTGCGACTTCGGCTGGAAGGCCCCGGACTTCACGCTTCGTGACCCCAACGGTCGCTCGATCGGCCTATCCGACGTCAAAGGCCCTAAGGGCACCTTGGTCATGTTCATCTGCAACCATTGCCCCTATGTAAAAGCAGTTGCCGATCGCCTTGCGCGTGATGCGAAGGACCTCCAGGATCTTGGCGTCGGCGTGGTCGCGATCATGTCGAACGACTGGATTCGGTATCCGGAGGACACGCCGGAGCTGATGATCGCATTTGCCGAGACGCACGGTTTCACCTTTCCGTACCTGATCGACGAGACTCAGGACGTGGCGCGCGCCTACGATGCCGTGTGCACGCCCGACTTCTTCGGATTCGACGCCGATTTGGAGCTGCAGTATCGGGGCCGCATCGATTCCACCGGTCGGGGAGCGCCGAGCGCGGATACGAAACGCGAGCTCTACGAAGCCATGCGTCAGATCGCGGAGACTGGGCAGGGCCCGCGCGAGCAGATTGCCAGCATGGGGTGCTCCATCAAGTGGCGCGAGGTCGCCTGAATGCGCTGGGGAAGAACCAAAGACAAGGGCAACGGCGCGGGCAAGAGCAAGGACGAGACGCCGGCAGCCGACCCGACGACGGACGGCCTGTTCCGCGAGATCGACGAGGACCTTCGCTGGATACCTCAAACTATAATTACATTTTTTCACAGGGAAACAGAGCTTCCTTTTTTGCCAATCGAGATGGGAAGGAGAGTGTGCTTCTCACCATTTCCAAAAATTATGAAGATGAAGAGACTGAACCTGTGGAATTGGAAACTTACGAGAAGGCTTTTGATTTGAATAGAACAGGTGAATTCTCTATTTACATCAATCCATGGGCGGCCACGCTGAACTTTCTTGAAGCATTGTCTCTGCTTAGTGGTGAAGGCAGCTACTTTGACGCGGTTGACCTGGATTCTGTTTTTACGATCACCAACCTGGTAGATATGGATACATTAAGTATTCCAGAGAAATATGCCCTTGGTAAGACAATCGCCAATATTGCCATTGTGATCAATAGTCAGGGCAGAATTCAACTATCCCAGGATTTTGTCGATGAAACTACACGTTATTTCCAGGAAAATATTGGTGAAAAATCCATTGCGTTGGCATCACTTTATAACAATCATGCAGTCATTGCTCAATCGCAAGGGAAGTATCTGGAAGCTGAGGATTATCTGAATCGTTCCGAACGAATCATTGAGTTAAACAACAAAAACGGATCATTGGCTCATGCCATTATCACCAGCAACAGGGCCCTGTTATACAATGAAATTGGTCAATTTGAAGAAGCGCTTTCCGCAATTAGGAAGGCTTCTGAAATGGCATCCGGATCTATTCGGGAAAAGGGGAGGGACAATGTAAGCTTCAGAATCAACGAAGGACTTATCGAGTACAGCAGCGGAAATTATGAGCGTTCCGAGCAGATCTTCAAAGAGGTCCTGGAACTGAAAAGAAAGCGAATGGCCAAAAATCAAACGGATTATGCCAATGTGGAGAATTACCTGGCGGGGGTCCTAATGGAATCCGGGAAGCCGGAGCAAGTGGTTGAATATTTAACAGATGCGCTTCGTATTTTCGAAAAAAAATATGGTACCTCTCATCCTGCCTATATTAAGACTAAACACAACCTGGGTAGATATAAAATATATTCTGGTGATTTTCCCGGAGCGGAAGCCATCTTGCAGGAAGTAAGTCAATCGTACCTTCAATTCTTTGGAGAAAACCACCCTGATTATTTAGGTTCCTTAGAAGACCTGGCTGTGGTTTCTTGGAAGCAAGATCTTTATTCCACCGCAACCCAGCAATTCAAGCAAGTGATAACCACCAACCTGGACTTAGTGGAGAAGTATTTTGGTGCGATGAGCGAATATGAGAAAACCCAATATTGGGCGAAGGTCAGACCATCCATTTTAAAATTCTATGCTTATGCAATTGACAGAGGAGATGAGGCGCCGGAGTTGCTCTCAGAGATGTACAATATTCATCTGAAAACAAAGGGCATTTTGTTGAGTGCGTCCACAAAGGTGAGAGAGCAAATTTTGAAAAGCAATGATGAAGAATTGAAGGCTACCTATGCCGAATGGGTAGAAGCTAAAGAATCTCTTATTTTGTATTATACATTCTCAAAAGAACAATTGACACGTCAAAAAATTGACCTGGAATCAATAGAGAGTAAAGCGAATGAGCTTGAAAAGAAACTGACACGCATGTCGACGGCTTTTGCTCAATCCAACAAATTACCAACTACCACCTTGTCCGATGTGAAATCCGCGTTAGGAGCCAAAGATGCAGCAGTTGAAATCATTGGTTATCAAGTGTTTGATAAGAGCTTTTTGCCGGATAAAAACTATGCCTTTTTAATAGCGGATAAGTCATCAACCCACCCAAAACTTGTTGTGATTGAAAAAGGTCAGGACTTGGATCAGAAGTATGCGAAGGCTTATCGAAACATGGTTCAACTCAAGGCCAATGATCAAATTACATACACCAAATTTTGGAAACCCGTGGACGAAAGGTTGGCTGGGGTTGAAAATTTACACCTTTCCCTGGATGGCATTTACTACCAGGTGAATATTGGAGCTTTAAAAAGGCCAGATGATACATATGTTTCAGATGCATTGAATCTCCATCTGTATTCCAGTACCAGGGATTTAGTCAAAAAGAGCAATTCGTCAGTTAGCTCAAAAAAGGCAGACTTCTTTGGCTATCCCGATTACGGCCCGAAAGGATTGCTTGATGCGTTACCTGGAACCCGGGATGAAATCGCAGCAATCAGTACCATTTCCAAGTCAAAAGGATTTGTCACCAATACTTTTTTACAACAAGAAGCTTCAGAGGAGAATTTTAAGAAAATTTCGTCCCCTTCGTTACTTCATATTGCTACACATGGATTTTTCCTTCAAGAAAGCCAATCCACTGGTGAAAAAGTCTTTGGTGTGGAGGTCAATCAGGCGAAGGACAACCCTTTGTTGAGGTCAGGACTAATGCTGGCCAATGCAGAACAAACGATGGAAGTTGCAACGCAGGGAGTGGAGGCCAGCTCTGCTAACAATGGTGTGTTGACTTCTTATGAAGTCATTACCCTGGACTTAAAAGACACTGATTTGGTTGTATTGAGTGCGTGTGAAACAGGTTTGGGTGAGATCAAGTCAGGGGAAGGTGTGTATGGACTTCAACGAGCTTTCCAGGTGGCGGGTGCAGAATCTGTTGTTATGAGTTTATGGAAAGTAAGTGATGATGCTACCAAACAGCTAATGACTTCTTTCTATCAAGAATGGATGGGTGGGAAGCAAAAGGAAGAAGCATTCTTTGCCGCTCAGAGAGCTTTGCGAAAAAACTATCCTGATCCGTATTATTGGGGAGCTTTCATCATGCTGAATTAGATTCTTACAGTCACCTCAACGGTCTCAAACCTTTTAATATTTGATACTGAAATTTATTTGTTATTCGCAAATTGTGATTTGATGAATTCCTTTCTATTAAAAAATTCACAAGCTAGCCAGCATAGCTTCCATCCATTTGTTGGCATAAAGTCTGGCTCTTAGTTTGATGGCAGCTCGATCTTCTTCGTCTCGTTCTTCATATGTGACTGCTTCAGATTCTAATTGGTTAAAGAACCAATTGTAGCAGTAGGGTAGCTTCTGATCCCTTCTCCTATAGTCACCCATTTCCAAAGAATCCACATCTATGCTTTTGAGCCAATTAGGAATTATTCTAGTCTTGCTGGCTTCTTCATTAGCCGAATCCAATATCAAAAGATAGGGGCCATTGTACGAAGTATGGAAATCAATTCCAAAGGCTATTGACTTTCCTTCCTCTTCTATTTTTTTGGTTATGAAATTTCTTGCTGCTTGTGTTTCAGGTTGTGTAAAGTCAATCCAGTCACGGTTTAGATCTGCACCGTTGGCATTATGTCTCCAGTTCCCAAGGTCAGCTCCATCGGGATTGAGAAGAGGGAAAACATATAGATTGAAATTCTTTCTAAAATTGCTGGCCAGGTCCGAGTTTGAAGTTACTTCTTCGAAAAATGCCCGGAATGCGATCGAACCTCCGGGAACCTCCGGAGGATGTTGACGTGCAATGAATACTGTCGATTCCTTTGTTGTTTCGTTTTCAGAAGAAACAACAACAACGCTTTTACCCGATACCGTTTTACCAGCCATTTCTTTAACAAGAAAACGCTTTGATTCAATGTGTTGATCTAACCAATCATATGTGGTTTGGGAAGAGATAACCTCCTGTGCCGACACCCAAAGTGGTTGATCGCTCAACTCCACCGAAATTGTTGCAACCGTACTATCAGAATTAAGAAGAACTGGCCCGTCATATGGTAACCATTGCCTTCCATCAGTGCTGAGCTTTGGTTGGTAGCGATGTTTATGGTGGGTATATTTTAAGGAAAGCCCAATCGTCCGTTCACGTTCACTCCAAATTTGAAAAGCAAACCAGGCACTCGCATTTACAGGGATGTTTTCGGGGCTGATTGTAGCTTGGAAATTTGATTCGTTCAACTTGACAAAGTTGTTCAGTCTGGCTCCATCAAATTGGTTGCTGGCCGATACCCCATCAATGATAAAGGTTTTCTTTTCACCAACATTGATTTTGTTGTTTTCAGTATCCTGGGATAGGTTGGAACACGCTTGAAGAAGGACTAAAGCGACGAGGTACTTTTTCATACTTAATTAGGTTAGGCCATTTAAAAATAAGTAAACCTTAACTATCCAATTGCAGGAAGGTAGATCTTGTCGAGCATCTCCTGGTATTCTTTCTCAGGATCACTAAAGGAGGTGATGCCGCCACCACTACAGTAAAAGAGTTGATTTTGTTCTTTTTTAATAAATCGTATCATAACTCCTGTATCCAGGTTTTCACCATCAAAATACCCGCAAATTCCAGTGTAGTAGTCTCGATCGTAATCTTCTACCTCCCGAATGATATTTAAGGTTTCTGGCTTTGGGGCACCTGAAATGGATCCAGCTGGGATGAGCTTGCCTAAGATTTCACCAAGGGTTTCTTGCCACTGATTTGGAAGTTTCCCTTTCACTTCAGAACTGACTTGTAACAAATTTTTCTCTTTTGTCTTTATTTCTTCAACATACCGGAATCTTGATACAGAAACCTTTGATGCGACCTGGCTTAAATCGTTTCGAATCAAGTCAACGATAGTTATGTGCTCAGCTGTTTCCTTTGGATCATTTAAAATTATTTCTTGGGCATCCGGGATACCTGAATCGATCGTCCCTTTCATTGGATAGGAGTAGATCCAATTCTTTTTTGTCTTCACGAAAATTTCAGGAGAGAATACGACGAATTGATCTGGTACATACAACTTATATCTGGCATTTGAAAGTTGGAACACTTCCTCAAGCGTTAGGTTGATTTCAATTGGGGTCTTAAAAGTGAGGTTCGTGAGAAACGAATTACCAATGTTGATATGGTGAATAACTTGATCAAACGCTTTCAAGAAATCAGAAAAAGGAATAGGGTTTTTTTTAACCGTCGGCTGTCGACGGTCGATTATCGACTGTTCACCATTTGTAGTTGAAATACCAAACTCAAAAACATTTGAACCCTTAGTTCCTGCTTTTTCTACATTCCATTTTTCGCCAGAGAAATCACAATAGAATGTAAATGGTGTTTGGTTTTTACCATATCCATTTAGGAGCGAGATGGCATCACTCTTCCCGATCATTTTTTTTAAACCTGAAACGCCTTAGCATTTTTTGCTCGTATTTCCAGAAGAAGTTGAATTGCCCAAAGATGAATCCGTAGCAGAGCAAAATAACATTATAGATCGGTAAGATCAACAAGATGTAAAGTGCGGTCATCCACCACTCTCTCTCGGCTCCACCAGTGATCAACTTCAGTATGGGTTCTTTTATGAACAACACTGTAAATCCCGTAAGGGAGAATACCACAAGAACAAGAATTACCTGCCAAAGGCTCTTCAATTCCCACTTGTCCTGCATTTTCTTAATCCAACTCATCTATGAAAGCCTTAAAATCAGGCCATTTTGGTTTTGAAATAATTGAAATAGGTTCCTTTTTTACCGGGTGAACAAAATCCAGCTTAAAGGCATGCAAATCTATACTTTTGTCCTGATTGGGCTTACTGTATCCGTACTTTAAATCTCCTTTTATTGGGCAGTTCAGTGTTTTCATTTGTACCCTGATCTGATGCGGGCGTCCAGTCTTCGGGAGTATTTTCAGAAGAGAGACCTTTCCATGCGAAGCTATCAATTGGTAAGAGAGTTCAGCTCGTTTTGATTTCCCTTTTTGCTTAATATAAGCTCTGGCTATATTTCTCCGCTCATCCTTTTCTAGCCAGTGTACGAGTGTGTCCTGGTTTTTGG
Source organism: Cyclobacteriaceae bacterium (assembly GCA_028278585.1). Lineage (GTDB taxonomy): Bacteria > Bacteroidota > Bacteroidia > Cytophagales > Cyclobacteriaceae > Ekhidna. Next base: position 6,685 of record JANQEC010000100.1, read on the forward strand.
CCGGCGTCCCATCCACTGTGGCCAGGTAGGTTTTGGAGACTTCATTTTCCCGGAAAAGTCTATTCATCCGTTCTAGCCCCTTGGATGTCCTTGCGAATGTGACAAGACCGCCAACAGGTCGATCCAGCCGATGACATGGTTGGCAAAAAACATTTCCCGGTTTCTTATACTTTTTCCGAATATATTCAGTGGCCCAATCAGTAAGTGTAGGATCACCGGTTTCATCACCCTGAACAAGCCATCCTGTTGGTTTTTCAACAATTAAAAGATGGTTATCTTCAAATACCACTTGAGGGTTATTCATTTGATCCTGATTTTCAATATTATACTGGATTTTCGATGTATGACACAAAATTAAGGATTGGGAAAGAGCCAAAGCCATTTCAAATGGCTAACTTGAAAGAAATTAACCATTCAACTACCATGAAAACAAGCCACTTTTTACTCCCTTTTCTATGTATGTGCCTGTTGTTTACGTTGTCTCATTGTACAACGGATGACAGTGACGACATGGATGCAGAGATTGATTTGTCAGATGCAAATGCCCTTACTGAGGCAATTGTAGTGAACGGTGCAACAGAAGTTGGTGGAGACCCACCAGCTCCTTCCAGTGATCCAAATGCACCTGAAATAGAAGACCCTGGAGACGAAGTATCAGTTCAGGGTGGTGAACTTAACCTTGAACTTCCGGTTATATCTGGTACTGTTGCCGGGGTGTATTTACAAATTCCAGGAGCAGATAGCTACTTTGATATTCCTGCTTCTGCATTAGCAGGTGGACGAATTGCCCAGGACTATGAGCAATTCTCGATTGAATTACCGGATAATATTCAACCAGGAACATTCTGTGTTGAATATTGTGTGTATGACTCCGAAAACCTGGTGAGTAATATTGTTACAGTTTGCATTGAGGTAGGAGAACTTGGAGGAGCCAACAGCGATTTCTTGATTGGCGTGTGGAATATTACCAAGTTGGTATTTGAAGAAGGTGGAACTACAAGGACGCAAACGATAGGTGAACCTTTTACAGAAACTTTCACTGAAACGCTTGTTTGTGCCGATGGTCAAACCACTGATCAGGTAGAAATTGAAGAAACTGAGGATATTGAATTTATTAGAATCACTTTTTCTGAAAATGGAGCGCTGAGATTTGAAGAAAGTGGCGAGGAAACAGAAGCAGACCTCTCTACTTCCACATGTGAGAGTGTTGTCTACAATACCAGACCTTACTCAGATGATTTTACAGGTGCCTGGAGCTATGAAGAGGAGAATGATCGACTGGTATTGATCATTAATGAAGTAGATGATGGAAAGGAAGATCAAAATGTAATTGATTTCTCAATAAGTTTGGATGGAGATACGATGACTGCAGTTCTGGAAGTTGAAGGTGAAACAACTACAGCAACACTTGTCAAACAACAATAAAGGCACATGATATTAAACCCCGTTTAAAAGGCGGGGTTTTTTATTTAGAATTCACTGATGAAGTGAAACTGGACATCCGGGAAATTCTCCTGAACCATTTGTAGCCACGCTTTGGTTTCAGCCATGAACACCAGCTTACCTTCCTTGTCCTTAGCAATGTGCCTGTACTTATCTTTTACAAACGCGTCTAACTTATCATCTTCACCGCTGATCCAACACGCTTTGTAAATATTAACTGACTCAAATTTAGCGTTAGCACCGTATTCATTTAAGAGACGGTATTGCAATACTTCAAACTGAAGCGCCCCCACAGTACCCACTACTTTTCTAGAACCCATCTCGAATGTGAAAAGCTGGGCAACTCCCTCATCCATGAGCTGATTTAACCCTTTTTCGAGCTGCTTTGATTTCATTGCATCCAAATTGATTACTTCTCTGAAAAGCTCGGGGGAAAATGATGGAATGCCTTTATAGATCCCTTTTTCTCCTTCATTAAGTGTATCACCTATTTTGAGATTTCCGGTGTCATAAAGACCAACAATATCTCCGGGAAATGCTTCTTCCACGGTTTCTTTCTGCTGCGCCATAAAGGCAGTTGCGTTGGAAAAACGGAAATTCTTGTTTTGTCTGACGTTGAAGTAGTTACTCCCTCGCTGGAACTTCCCGGAACATACCCTTATAAATGCAATCCTGTTTCGGTGCTTCGGGTCCATGTTTGCATGTATCTTGAAAATGAATCCTGAAAACTTATTTTCAGTCGGAAAGACCTCGCGATCCTCGGTTTCCCTGGAATGTGGCTGAGGTGCGATATCTGTGAAACAATCCAGCAATTCACGTATACCGAAATTATTTACGGCACTCCCGAAGAACACAGGTGCTATGTCCCCATTAAGGTAGGCAGTGGAATCAAATTCATCGTAAACACCATTTACCAATTCTACCTCTTCTCTTAGTGTATCAATTGCCGAGTCGGGTAAATAGTCTGATAAGTTAGGATCATCCACTCCTTCGATCTTGACGACTTCATCGACCTTCTTTTGTTTATTTGGCTCATAGAGATTGAGGTTGTTTTCGTAAATGTTGAAAACACCTCGCAAAGTTTTACCCATTCCGATCGGCCAACTCATTGGTCGAACTTTGATCCCAAGTTTTTCCTCAATTTCGTCAAGGAGTTCGAACGCATCTCTTCCTTCCCGATCAAGCTTGTTAATAAAACAGATCACTGGTGTATTTCTCATTCTACAAACCTCCATCAACTTTTCAGTCTGCTTTTCAACACCCTTTACACAATCAATAACCATGATAACACTGTCAACAGCTGTGAGCGTACGATAGGTGTCTTCAGCAAAATCTTCGTGTCCAGGGGTATCAAGAATGTTGATCTTAAGATCTTTGTACTCAAACCCCATCACCGATGTAGCAACCGAAATACCACGCTGTTTTTCTATATCCATCCAGTCAGATCTGGTTCCCATATCAATCTTGTTGGATTTTACAGCTCCAGCCGTTTGAATGGCTCCTCCAAAGAGTAGTAATTTCTCTGTTAATGTGGTTTTCCCAGCATCCGGGTGGGCAATAATTCCAAATGTTCTACGTCGTTCTATTTCCTGCTCCAGGGTCATGTTCTTGAAAATTTGAAGTGCAAAATTAGAATAACTTTAGACCATGGCAATCCTCAAAAAAGTTATCTCGGTCTTGGCCTATTTTTTTTTGATTTTTCTGGCTGTTGAAGGGTTTAAATGGGTAACCAGGAATTATTCATTGACCTTCGTACTAATTGGCGCTGGCATTCTGGGAATAGGGATGCTGATTGTGATTGGTGTAAATGTCTACAAACAAATTGTCAAATAATGCTGAGAATGCTTAATCTCTCAATCCTCTTTTTTTGAAAAGGGACATGTTGTAGCCGACGACAAATTTGGTGATTTTCATATTCGATTCGAATGTATCAGTATCCGATAAAACTTCCGGTGCCCAATCTTGTTTGTTTTTTGCAAATTCAACAAAAAAGGCATTTTCAATACCTACAGTAAATTCAACTCGGGCACCTAGTTCATAGAACTTGCTGGAACTTAGCGCATAAGCTTCGTCTGAAAATTTGTTTTTCTTGTATTCCGGGTTAAAATAGCTGGCATAACCAAATTTGAAGGTTGGCTGAAATTCTATAAAAGCACTTAGTGGGATGCGGACAGCAGTTTGAAGTCCTAATTGCAATTTATTCGGGCTATGAAAATCTCTGTTTACATTAATTGAACTCGCGGCAGTCTGGTGAGGTTCGAGATCATAGGACGCATAAAAGTGATGATTTTGGAAGGAGGCATTAATCCCTACAATAAAATAGCGTGAGTAATACGAAACGTTTGTTCCGAAATGCTTCTCTGATATG
>JANQEC010000145.1 GCA_028278585.1 Cyclobacteriaceae bacterium
TCAGTATATGGAAGATGCCGTTTCAAGAACCGCATGACACCATTCAAACTCCAACATTGAAAAAGAATAAAACAGAGCGCTCTGTCTTGTCATGCCTGACTTGATCAGGCATCTTACAGTCAGTATATGGAAGATGCCGTTTCAAGAACGGCATGACACCATTCAAACTCCAACATTGAAAAAGAATAAAGCAGAGCGCTCTGTCTTGTCATGCATGACTTGATCAGGCATCTTACAGTCAGTATATGGAAGATGCCGTTTCAAGAACCGCATGACAGAGACAATACCTATCACTAGATGAGCAAATTGTTTAGTCCCTTGCAATCATCATTGTCAGGCCAGCAAGTTTTCCAAGAAATCCCCGATGAAATAGGAGAGAGTAGCTGCTGCCCCTCCTAAAATTAAAGTTTCCAAAACACTCCGAATTCTTGAGGTATCCGTCACCGCACTTTTCAAAAATCCTATAGCAATGAAGCACAATGCTGTTAATACTGATGAAATGAAAAACAGGTTCCTCTCAAGAGGATTTAAATAATCGATCACGTAGATCAACAGTGGCACCATACCGAACAGAGCAAAAGAGAGAAATGTAACACTCCCCATTGCAATGGGAGATTTGGTCTCTTCTGCCATTTCCAACTCTTCTTTCATCATCACATCTACCCAGCGATCTTTGTCAGCAGTGATGGTGTCAACCACCTGTTCCAATAGTTCTCCTGTGAATCCTTTGGCCTCATAAATTTCACGGATCTCTTCCGTTTCCTTCTCCGGGAGATTGTCAACTTCCCAGTATTCGATCGCTTTGTGTTTTTCGTACTTCTGCTTTTCAGATTTGGTAGACAAAAAACTGCCTACAGACATGGCGAATCCATCTGCAATCAGATTAGCAAACCCAAGAATAATAATGATCGAGCTTTCAAGACCAGCCCCTGCCGACCCAGCCACAACCGCGAAAGTGGTGACGCTACCGTCAATTCCCCCATAGACAAATTCTCCAAGGTAATCCTGGAATTTTTTGAAAATGCTTTTCTCGCCATGGATGTGACCCTCAGCTTCCGCATGCGAATGATGGGTGTTCATAGCGGAAAGCTACGTGTATAGCAATTAAGACTCAATTCAAATTAGTTTTCGTTAAACACTACCTTCTGTGGTGCTTAAGTTGAGTTTTGCTTCGGTATTCATTATTTCATTTTGATGGTCTATGGACTCCTGGTGAA
>JANQEC010000161.1 GCA_028278585.1 Cyclobacteriaceae bacterium
TTACCTTAACCGTCATGTCAAAAGTTGGAATACAATTGGTCCATCGATAATTCAAACCATCTTCTACCGTGTAATATTCAAAGAATGGAACCTGGGCGGTGCGAAGGTATTGATCCCAATAGGCATCCAGGTTCAGTCCTGCTTGCTCCGCTATGTAATCTTCAATTTGTTGAGTGGTGACTGTCTGATGGTAAAACTTCTCATTCAGTCCACGAAGAATTTGTCGCCACTTCTTATCATCATCCACAATTTGCCGGAGCATGTGAAGGATAGTGGCTCCTTTGGGATAGTTGTCTCCGGAATATTCCAGGTCGTTGATTTCATAATCCCCTATGATCGGAATATCGTTAGAAATGTTGGCGCGAATGCCGCGCTGATATGCGTCTCCAGCTTCTTTCCCAAAGTGATACTCGACATATAATCCTTCCGAATAGGTGGTAAAACTTTCATGAATCCATAGGTCTGCCATGTCTTTGTACGTAATGTTGCAGGCAAACCATTCATGGCCGGATTCATGGATAATCAAATAATCAAATTTATCACCCCAGCCTGATTGAGAAAGATCTCTTCCTAAGTAACCATTTTGGTAGTGATTGCCATAAGCGGTTGCACTTTGATGTTCCATGCCCAAATAGTGCGTTTCAACCAATTTGTAGCTGTCCTCATAGAAAGGGTAGGGTCCAAACCAATGTTCGAAGGCTTCAAGCGTAAGATGTGCTTGCTTGAACTGCTTCTTTGCTTTTTTTAGATTGTGCTCAAGCACCCAATAGCTGCAATCCAGCGATCCCCTCTCTCCTTTATAGACGTCCTTGAAATTGACATAATTTCCAACGTTGAAATTAACACCATAATTATTGATCGGATTTTTCACGTACCAGTGAAAGGTTTTGGTTCCATCATCTTTAGGATCGGTCCCTATGAGTCGCCCGTTACCCACTGCTACCAGATCATCGCGGACGTTCATGCTAAATTTCATACTATCCACTTCGTCGTACATATGATCTTTACACGGCCACCATTGACTGGATCCATCACCCCAGCTTACACTGGAAGCAAATGGGTTACCCTTTTCGTCTTTTTCCCATACCATCCCCGAATCCCACGGGGGACGTGGAGCCGTTCTTGGTTTTCCATGAAACCATATCTTAAGTTCATGCTCTTTTCCTACCTCTTGTTTGTCTAGCTGGAGATAAAAGACGTTTGAATCTCGTTGAAATGTGACTTCTTTTCCATTCTGTTCGATTTTATCTATTTCCATTGGAAGCTGCAAGTCGATTTGCATGACATCATTCTTCTTTAATACCAGATAGCGTACAAGGTTAGAACCACTTATGGTTTCATCATCCACGTCCACTTTTACATTAAGATCATAGAAAGTGAGGTCCCACCAGCTCCGCTCTGGAGTAATGGAACCACGTAAAGAATCTTGTCTGGAATACGGCTGAGTGCTACCAATACCCGCGAGCGATAACGCACCAAGGAGAAAGAAATATTTCATTGAAAAAGAGTTTACCGGAAGGTAATGAATCAGTCGGAATGGATGAAATCAAAATTTACTTAATGGCTTTTTCGGTGGTAAAACCTGCTTTGATCAGTTTGTTAGATCGCTCGTATTTAATCCTTTAGCCATCAACCAGATTCCAAGAGATATTTCATTTAAACCTAAAGGCATCCCGACGATCATAATATCTCCAATAGAAGAACCAAAAACATTTGCCAGGATCTCTGCGAAAAGTAAGCTCACAGCAATCAGCCCCCAGACAGAAATAAATCTTGGGATGAGCCTTGAATGAAACAACAGTCCATAAAAAGACCAGGCTCCAAGGCAGTATAGTAACAGAGAAATATCTTGAATGTTCCCTCTCATACTTCTCAGGTAGATAGCAATAGTCTCTAGCTGGACTGCCTCCGATCCCGAAACGCCTCCAATCTTTTGACCAATCTTCAATAAGGTGAGAAGCAAAATTCCGGCAATCATAAATCCCACCAGTTCGGTTAACCTTTGCCCTACGTACCAAAGGGCTACCCGCTCACTGTACCGCTTGAGAATTGGGAAAAGGAGTACTGCTATTGCAAAAACGAAGGCTCCTGTCAATAAATCCAAAAGCGTAGCCAATGTAACCATGGTTGAATTGGAAGCAAGTTGTGTGAGGAAATCTCTCTTAAATAGAAAAGATTCGAGTATTACACTATAGCTTATTATTGCTACAACCAATTGAGCTATGAATAACGCTCCCACCCATTGGGCTATTTTCTTGTCGGAATTCATCGGTAATCATTAGGTTGTACATTTAAGATGCAATTAGTACCGATGGAGTTGCGTTGGATCGGATTGCAATTATGAAATCAAAAAGAGCTATAGTGCATAAGCAAAATTATTCATGTTTTAGATGTGGTGAAACAGAAAAGGCCAGTCTGAATGACATGTATAATTATGTCGTTTGCAATGCTTGTGTTACTAAACTTGGTTTGTATCACGACGAGACGATCAAAAAACACATGGCATCCTTTCAGCGTGCGAAGGATATGAATCCCGAAAAGTTATCCTATGAGGAAGAAGTGAATCATCGATTGATTGCGATGGAAAAGGATTACATCAGTAAAAGGATTAAACTTCTGCACATTCGGGAAAGATTGAAGAATCTATAGTAAGAGATTATCCTGGCCTTTTGCTATAATTCTCTGAAGCCAATTTTGAGTCAGAAAGATCGAATAACTCTTTTACCTGATTATAATCTGAAAAATCGACTGCTAATCTTCCATTATAAAACTGGCCCGGTATGACCACCACGCGTGCGATCCAATTGTCTGTGAAATCAGCACCAAGGATGTCCAGGTTAACTGTCCCATCTAAAAACACATTGGCATCAAACTTTGTATGATCAAAATTATACTGCAAAATTCCTTCCTGTAGAAAAAGTGTTTGGGGTAGTGATCTCCATACTTCTACACCATCCACAACATCCCATAGGAAGTAGACGAGCATAACATCCGAATCCAACATGGTGAAGTTATTGGGTAATTCAAGCAACGCCTGGTAATCAGGAGCAATGAAACTGAATTCATATTCAAAGACAAACGATTCTTCGGCGTTCAGGCCATCTATGCCCGGAGGTCCCTGGGGTCCGGGAGCGCCGTCTCTACAGGCTGAAAATATCAGTCCTGTAAATAATAATAACATGTATACCTTTTTCATTTTTGACTCTTTTTAGTGAAACATTAGTAAGTACTAAGTCAAAATGATGCCAAAAATGAAAGTTGGGAAGGATTCGTGTGAGTTTAAGTATTCGCTTACTTCTGTTTAGCCATAGGAAATTCCACTGACAATTCCGTCTGATTTAGGTGAATCAACTTGCTGGTATCGCCGATCACTTCATCAATAATTCCATAGGATTTAGCTTCCAGGGCATTCAGGAATTTGTCCCTGGTGAAGTATTCTTCAATCTCTTGCCAGGTGTGCCCGGTATTTTGACCAATGATGTGAAACAACTGCACCTGAAGACGCTCTTGCTCCCTTGTGGCGATACGAACATCTTCTGTGTACCCCTTTGCACCTCCTCCTGTGGGGTGCATGTGAATAGTAGATGTTGAAAGCGCGTATCTTTTTCCTTTTGCTCCTGAAGTCAGAAGGGCAGTCCCCATGCTTCCGGAAAAACCCATTGCGACAGTTGAAACCGGGGCATTGATTAACTGAATAGCATCATAAATTGCCAACCCGGCATAAACACTTCCACCGGGGCAATGAATGTACAGGTCTATTTGACGTTTTGGGTCCTGGCTATTGAGATACAATAGTTGAGCTACAATCACATTGGCTACCTGGTCATTGATTTGTGAGCCCAGGAAAATGATCCGCTCTTTCAATAGCAGGCTGTAGATATCATAGGAACGTTCACTTCTTCCGGAACTTTCAACGACCATTGGAATTAGACCACTCATGATTTTTTGCTAAATAGTTGATAAATTGATCGAATGACTGGTTGATACCTTGGTGCCTTGAAAAAGACCTGCTCTGCTTTTTTGATGTTCTCAACCACTGCGTGTCTTCCCTGCTGGCGAATGACGGAATAGAGATATTTCTGAATCTCCATTTTTTCGTACAGGGTGTTGTCCAGGAGCATTTTCGTCTCCAGACCAGAATGATCTTTCTTGTGAAGGAGAAAGTCTTCTATTTCTTTTATTTCATTCAGTGAAGTCCGCATATTCCAGTTGTTTTTCCTTGGCAAGTGATCGTAATTTTTCGATGCACTTGAATTTTTGAACAGTCGCCGATCGTATTCCATTAAAACCAAATCGGGATGCGATCTTTTCCAGGGATACTTTTTCATAGTAAAAAGAGACAAGTAGATCCTTGCATCGCTTTCCCGCATTTTCCATGAAGTTTGAGATCGTTTCAACGGAGATTATCGCATCCTCTTTGGGGTCAGGTAGGTCTCTATCCAATTCAGCGATAATTCTAGCTTCACCTCGTAACTTCTTTGACCATAGATTTCGACATGTGCCAAAAAGGTATCCATTGCGAACCGATGGGTCAATGAGTTTTTGCTCGTAGAACAAGATCAGGGCATCCTGGAATACGTCCTTTGCATCTTCCAGGCTACCACCATTTTTCCTAATGTACCCGGCCACAATCGGAAAGTATTGCTCATAGAGCTCGATGAAGGCGTCGGTCTTTTCTGATGTTTTAGTTTGATTGCTATCCATACAAAAACATGTTTCTTACTATTAAGTACCAAAACTTAACCATCTATCACCGTAGATCTTATATTTTTTTGAAAAAACAAGTATCAAACAATTTTAGGTACATCGAATAATACGGGTAGATTGTATGTATCGTGGTGAATCATTTAGATTAGAGGCCTGGAACCCTAACATCAAAAAATGGCCCTTTTCAAGGATACGGCTCAATTTGAAATGGCGTACAAGCAGTACTTTTCTATGCTTGTAGGGTTCTCTTTTCAATATGTTGAAGATTCAGATGTGGCAGAGGATGTTGTACAAGAGGTATTCAGCAATCTCTGGAATCAATCCGATCACCTGGAAGTAAAAACCAATGTCAAATCATACCTTTTTGGAGCGGTCAGAAATGCTTGTTTAAACCACCTTCGGCATTTGAAGGTGGTGGAATCGCATGCTCAGGCCTCTATGCAAGTGGAAGAATCGGATCAAACCACTTTTATGGAAATGGATGAGCTGCGGGAAAAATTGGAATCAGCACTGAAACAGCTTCCGGAAAAGCGGCGCCAGATCTTTGAGATGAGCCGCTTTGAGGACAAAAAGTATCATGAAATAGCAGAAGAATTGGATATTTCCATCAAAACAGTGGAAACTCAGATGAGCAGGGCATTGAAGGTAATGCGGGAAGTGTTGGGCTCTTATTTGGTATATCTGATCATTTTTACATTGATCATGTTGCTTGAGGGCTGTAGGGGTAAAATTTAAATAGCGTGTCAAAAATATAGATAGTTGAATTTGAACAGTGACGATATCGAAATAGAAGAGGTGCTCTACCGGTATTTCCGCAAGGAGTTGTCAGCCCGTGAAGTGACTGATGTAGAGGCATGGGTGGAGGTTTCTCCTGAGAATCAACGCGTGTTTGACGAAGCGCAGCTAATGTTCCTCGACATGAAAGGGCTTTCCTACTACAAAAATCTGGATATTCAGGATGTGGATCTTTCGTGGGAAAAATTTAAGAAGGAAAACAACGTTCGATCCATTCAAGAGGCACCTTCAAGTTCCTTTAATCTTTTGAGATATGCGGCCAGTATTGTTTTAGTGATTGGTGCTGCTATCGGCATTTACTATTACCAAAATCGGGTGGAAGAAATAACCATTGCAAGTGCAGAAGAAGTCCGGGAGTTAACCTTGCCAGACGGATCCTCGATCTCGCTCAATGAAAATGCAAGCATCAAATACCGGGAACCTTTCCAAAATAATGAGCGTCGTGTTTTGCTAAATGGAGAGGCCTACTTCGAGGTAGCGAAAATAGAGAAACGACCATTTGTTGTTGAGGTTGGAGATGCTGAGGTGAGGGTTTTAGGTACCAAATTCTACATTGATCGCCCTGAAACTACTTCGTTGAGTGTCCAGGTGGAGGAGGGAAGAGTGCTTATTTCTTACAATGATTTACATCAAATTGTAGAAACGGGGCAGACACTGACGCTAGATATGGAAGAAGATAGCCTTATAGAAACGGAGGACGAGACCGGCATAACATCTTTCTGGAAAACAAGACGACTTGTTTTTAGAGTCACATCCATTGAAGATGTGGTCAATATCGTTAATGAAGCATATGGAACATCCATCCAGTTGCAAGGGTCAACAGAAGGATGTGCGTTGACAGTCACATTTGACGATGAATCATTAGAAAACGTGCTTGAGATTATTTCCAGTACCCTGAATTATGAATTAGTCGAGGATGGAGCATCCTATATTTTAAAAGGCAATGACTGTCAATAAAGTCTTCGTTACCGGGTTTTTTCTCCTGTGCTCTATTCTGCTACCTGGACAATCTGCCGAGGGACAAAAGGTCACCATCTCCTTTGAGAACGAACCTTTACAAGACGCATTGCTCAGGCTTGATGGCATTTCCGATCATCAACTCTCGTACAACCCGCAGATATTACCCTCCGGCGTGATCCTTAATCAGTCGTTTCAGTCGGAATCTCCACGAGAAATTCTGGACAAGATCCTGGGAGGTGATTACGAACTGAAATCCATTGGCAACTATATTATTATTCAGAAAGCTCCACCACCAAAAAAGGAAAAAGCCATTTTCCAGCTTAGCGGAGGTATAAAAGATGCAGCTACCGGAGAAGAATTGGAGGATGTCTCCATTTATGAGGTCAACTCACTTCGCTCAACCTTGTCCAATGAAAGAGGCGAATTTGATCTCCAGGCGGAGACGGATGTTTCGGCAGCCACCTTTGTGATAAGTAAGAAATATTACCAGGACACAATTATCCAGGTGAGTCAATTGAAAACACTTGAGGGACCGATTGTATTAAAAAAAGAAAGAGAATCCCGTTCAGGGAGGTCTATTCGTGAGCATGTACGGACATTTTCTACAGGTTTGTCAAAATTTTTTACTTCAGACAAAGTGCGTAAGAATGCACAGAACGTGAATCTGGTAGATACACGAATGTTCCAGTTTTCCTTCGTTCCTTCCATCGGCACCAACCGAAAAATGAGCAGTCAAATCAAAAATAAGTTTTCGCTTAACCTTATCGCAGGATATTCCTATGGGGTAGGCGGAGCTGAGCTTGGGGGAGTCTACAATATTTCCCGGGAAGAAGTGAGAGGTGTCCAGGTGGGTGGTTTTGGAAATACAGTGGGGGGAGAAGTGCATGGATTGCAGATGGGTGGATTTATAAATACGACAAAAGATTATGTGAAAGGATCCCAGATCGCCGGCTTTATCAACGTGGCCTCTGACAGTGTGAATGGATTTCAGATGGGTGGATTTACCAACCTCACCAAAGAAATGAGAGGACTTCAGATCGCCGGCTTTAATAACCATACAAAAAAAATGGCCGGCTTCCAGTTGTCAGGCTTTATCAACACGACCAACGAAATGAATGGTTTTCAGCTGACGGGCTTTATCAATGTAGCCAAAGAGGTAAGAGGTCTGCAATTAAGTGTGGTGAATTGGGCAGATACGATTGTTACGGGTATTCCTTTCGGCCTGCTCAACATTGTGAAAAAAGGAGGGTTCATTTCGCCGGCACTCGAATCGGATGACGTGATCCCATACCGGGTATCGTTCCGATCCGGATTGGATAAGTTCTATTCAGTTTTATCCGTAGGCATACAACCGGGTGACTACTGGACGTATGGAGTGGGCTTTGGATCCAGGTGGTTCCCGACAAATAAAAGGACGTTTTTCATCAACCCTGAGCTCCGATGGTTTAACCTGGCAGAGAGCAAGATCAAAGAAGACGAGAATAACTACATGGTGCGGTTTAATTTCAACCTCGGATACCAGATATTCAAGCACCTGTCGGTCACATCAGGTCCATCGCTCAACTATTATTTTACCAACGATCTTGACGAAAGAGGTAATCCAATTATTGATATTGCAGGGAAGACGATCACCGATCGATCTTCAGGTAGGTATCGACACCAACTTTGGGTTGGTTATACCTTTAGCATCGGTTTTTGAAATTTTTTTAACTAGGTTGTCAGGGTAAGATCTGTTTGAAGTTCCTCAGCTTCAAAACAGATAAAAATGAAAACTCAAAATCACTCTTTCTTTATTTATTGTATGCTATTTCTAGTCATTTCGTATGTAGGAGTAGCACAAGAAACGTCTGATAGGGACGTAAAAATGTTTCAATTCTCACTCGTTCCACCAGTTAGTTCGAATGGACCTCAAAACGATCAAACGATCAATAAAATTTCTCTCAACCTGCTGGCTGGATATGCCCATGGAGTTGAGGCTGTAGAAGTCGGAGGGCTCTACAACTTTGTCAAGGGAAATGTCAATGGTGCTCAAATCAGTGGATTTGGCAATACCGTAGGTGGGGAAGTGCATGGCCTGCAATTGGCAGGATTTATTAACACCAATAAAGGGTATATTGAAGGAGCCCAGGTGGCTGGATTTATCAATCTAACTTCTGAAGGGACAAATGGATTACAGCTAGGTGGATTTTCGAACATTTCTAAGGAAACCAATGGCTTTCAGGTAGCTGGTTTCAACAACCACAACAAAAAGACCAAAGGGACCCAGTTGGCTGGATTTATTAACACCACGGGAGATCTCGATGGACTTCAGCTATCTGGTTTTATCAATGTGGCCAGGGAAGTCAAAGGCGTTCAGTTTGGGATTATTAATGTGGCGGATAGTGTTGAATCAGGAGTTCAATTTGGCTTGGTCAACATTTCCAAAAAGAACGGATTCATCTCTCCGGGCTTTGAATCCGATGATACCATGCCGTATCGGTTGGTTTTTCGATCGGGGCTTGAGAAATTTTATGCGTTGCTGTCTGCGGGTATTCGGGTGGACGAGTATTGGTCATATGGTGCTGGTTTTGGCTCAAGACTGTACTTGTCGAAGAGGCGAACCACCTTCTTCAATCCGGAATTAAGGTTTCACAATATCAATAAAGGAAAGCTGAAGGCAAACAAGAACAACCACCTGGTGAAATTGAACATGAACTTTGGCTACCAGGCCTTCAAGCACTTATACATTACCACAGGTCCGTCTATCAATTTCTACATGAGCAATCAATTGGATGAAAATGGACATCCTGTGATTGACCTTAAAGACAACCCTTCCTGGGATCATCGAAGCGGAAGAAATGCTTATCAACTGTGGGTGGGTTACTCCATCGGGATTGGATTTTAAGCCATCAAATAAATCGATAAAAGGAAATTATGCTGTAAGGGTAAAGACCGGTAAAGGTTCCTCAGCTTCAAAATCAGATAAAAATGAAAACTCAAAATCTTAATTACCTAATTCTAAATGTGATGTTCACCTTGGTTGCGTTTGTTGGGCGTTCACAGGAACTCACACAAAACATCAAAGGGCTGATCCTTGATCAGGATTCAAAATCACCGTTGATTGGAGCAACGGTGGTTGTTGTTGGATCGGACCCAATTCTTGGAAGTATTACGGATATTGATGGTTCCTTCAAGATAAGTGAGGTTCCGATTGGACGCGTAACATTGAAAGTAACTTACATCGGGTACGAGGAAAAAATGATCCCGAATCTTTTGATCAACTCCTCCAAGGAGTTCATCCTGGATATCACTATGGAGGAGTCGTTTGAGAAACTAGAAGAAATCGTTGTAACTGCTAAAAAGGACAAGTCAGAGGTGCTCAACGAGATGTCATTAGTTAGTGCTCGTTCTTTTTCGGTGGAAGAAACCAAGCGATTTGCAGGCTCCTTTAATGATCCTGCCCGATTGGCTTCCGCTTTTGCCGGTGTTGCAAATTCACCCGAAGGAAATAACGACATCATCGTTCGCGGAAATTCTTCCAAGGGTATTTTGTGGAAGTTGGAAGGAATAGAAATTCCAAATCCCAATCACTTTGCAAGTGATGGTGCCACCGGCGGTCCAATCAATGCGCTGAGTAGCAACATGTTGAGCGATTCCGACTTTATGAGCGGGGCCTTTGCGCCAGAATATGGAAATGCTTTGTCAGGTGTATTTGACATGAAACTACGGCGTGGAAATTCGGATCAGCGTGAGTATACATTTGGCCTAAGCACTTTAGGGATTGATCTTGCAGCAGAAGGTCCACTTAATGCCAATAATGGCTCGTACATTGCCAACTACAGGTATTCATCCCTGGACCTACTGGATAAGGCTGGAGTGGTAGATTTTGGTGGTGTCCCCAGGTACCAGGACCTGACCTACAACATCTACCTGCCATTGAGCAAACGTCATTTTATTTCAATGTTTGGCCTGGGTGGGATCAGTAGCATTTCAACCATCGATCAGGATGAGGATACGGATGAAAACCTGATGCGAACAGAGTTCGAATCCTCAATGGGAACAGCAGGCTTCATTCATAATTTTTTGATCAATGACAATTCCTACCTGCGATCATTCGCATCCTTTTCAAGGACTTCCCTGACATCTACCGTTGATCTACCAACAGCTGAAGACAACAATCAGTATGACAACATTTTCAACGATGATTTTACCAAGACCTATGTTCGAACCGGGTCAACCTATGGACATAAGTTCAATTCAAGAAACAAGATTGAATTGGGGTTCATTTACAATCGGATTGGGTTCAACATGATTCAAAATGGATACAACTATGAGGAGGATCGATTGGAAAATGAGCTAAGTGATGAAGGCGCTACGAATCGTTTGCAGGGCTTTGCCACATGGAAATTCAGAGTTACAGAAGACCTGACCATGACCAGTGGCGCACACTTCAACGGACTGACACTCAATGATTCGTATTCCTTTGAACCGAGACTGGCATTGCGGTGGGATGTGGCAGAAGGGAAAGCACTGAGCTTTGGTGGCGGACTGCATAGCAAGATGGAAAGCCCTGCGGTTTACTTGTGGAGGTTTAATAATGGAGATGGAACCTTCTCCCAACCAAACAGAGACCTTGAACTTTCAAAGGCCGCTCATTTAGTTCTGGGGTACGATCAGAAACTGGGCCCAAATACTCATTTTAGGTCAGAGATTTATTATCAGTACTTGTATGATTCCCCGGTTGAGGATGATCCGAATAGCACATATTCACTACTTAACGAGACGGAGCAGTATGATCCTCGAAGATTAGTGAATGATGGAACAGGCAGAAATTATGGTGTAGAGCTAACACTTGAACAATACCTGCATAAAGGATTTTACTACCTGGCTTCTGCTTCTGTCTTTCGATCTTTTTACACTGCCAAAGACGGGGTCGAAAGGGAGACTGCCTACGCGAGCGATTACATTTTCAACTTCATCGGCGGTAAGGAATTCAAAATAGGGCGATCGGATAGAAACCGGGTGCTGTTCGTGAATACCAAGATCTCGTTGCTGGGTGGCAAGCGATACACACCGCTCGATATGCCGGCTTCTATTGCAGCAGGTGAAGAAGTGCGTCAGGAAGATCGACCTTTTTCTGCCCGTTCGGATAATTTGTTCATTCCTAACCTGTCTATTGGTACACGAAGGGACCGACCGAAAGCGACACATGAACTGAAGTTGGACATTCAAAATGTAACGAACAATTCGGCTTTGGTTCAGACCTATTACATCCAGCAGACACAAGATGTTTATGAAGTAAACCAGCTTGGAATGTTCCCAACGATCTCTTACACGATCAGTTTTTAGTGTTGTGGGTTTTGACTTAAAAGGCCGTTCCGAGAGGAACGGCTTTTTATTGTTGCGTCGTTGTTAAGGACTCCATGGCCATCAGGAGACCGAAGCAATTTTTGATACTTTAGCAGAGATGAGTTTCTCAAACCAAGCATACAAGGCCCTTATAGGAGACCTTACCTCCTTAGTTGAAATTCCGGAACACCAATTAAGCTTGGTAATCTCTTCCTTTAAGCCGAAGAAACTAACCAAGAAAGCCTATTTATTGAATAAAGGTGAAGTGTCTAATCATATGCGTTTTGTTGCAGAAGGGTGTCTTAGGAGCTATATGCTAGATAATAATGGACAAGAACATATTCTTCAATTTGGTATAAGCGGTTGGTGGGTCAATGACTTGTATAGCTATCTTACCCGGAAACCAGCGACTCATTTTGTGCAGGCCATTCAACCTTCTACCGTGTTACAGATACACAGAGATACACTGGAAAAACTTTATAACCGAGTGCCTTCTTTGGAGCGGTTTTTCAGGATCAAATTTCAGAATGCTTACACTGCCCTCCAGGAAAGACATCTCGATAAGATGAGCTTAACAGCCAAGGATCGTTACGAAAATTTCAGAAGAAAATATCGGGATATTGAGCAAATGGTACCCCAGTATATGATTGCTTCTTACCTGGGAATTACTCCAGAATTTTTAAGTGCTATGAGAAAAAAAGAATAGCGTACGATCTTAAGATACCTTAATTTTTTTTGTTTTTGAATACTCGATTTTTGTCGGAACAATAATCGAAGCTATGCATCATTCACTCCTTCTTATTTTATCATTTGCCGTAGGTATCATGGTTGTCATTCAAGGGGGATTAAATGCTAAACTTGGGGTAATGCTTCAAAATCCCTTACTAGCTACCTCCACAGCACTTACAATGAGTGCTTGTTTTACCCTAATTGCCGTTTGGTTAAGTGTCAAACAATTCCCTTCGGTATCTCAACTAAAGGCGATACCAATCTATCTATGGTTCACAGGAGCAGTTTTCAGTTTTATTGCTGTAACCCTATTTTATTATTTGATCCCTAAATTGGGTATTTCGACAGCTGTTTCTTTTGGACTCTTCGGACAAATTATTTTCTCAACAGTGGCTGCCTACTACGGTTGGTTTGGACTTCCAATCGAGCCTATTGATTTGAAGAAACTAATTGGGGTCGCCGCGATGATTATTGGTATTATTTTGATCAAATATTAAACTGGGCCATTCACTATTAGTCCATAAACGATTTTTGATTGAATGGTATTCCCAATTTGGTGACGATTCGACGCTACTGAAACAAAAAACTTAGTTACTCATCCCTCAAACCATCTACAGGATTTGAATTGGCTGGAACCAAAGCTACACCAGCAACCATGATCAACGAGAGAGCAATGGTAAATAGTCCGCACAAAAAGCTTGTTAGTAGGGAAGCTTCAACATGGTACTTATACATCATACTCAGGGCTCCATTTGTAATCAGGTAACCTAATCCACTGCCGGCAATCATCGCAACCAGAAGTGTAATTGTGAAAGGCCTGTTGATGGTTAGCAATAACTCGTACATGGAGGCACCAAGAACTTTTCGAATGCTGATCTCCTTAATGCATCTGGCAACGTTAAGTTTCGCCAGGGAAAAGACACCAACCATACTCAAAAATCCACTGAGAATGGCCATGGCAAGGAATATCTTTTGAAGTGCTTTAGAGTCCTCACCTGCTGCACCCAGCGCAAAATCTTTTTGAAGAAATCCGGCGTATGGCTGATCAATGTAGTTGCTCCAAATCGTTTTGAGTTTATCTTCTACCTGAAGTATATCACCCTGTTTTACTTTGACTATCAAGTGCCTGAAGTCTTCCTCACTGGAAAGAGCAATAACAGTCGGAATGAGTTCTGCGGCTTTGACTACATCATCGATCACATCTTCGGTAACTCCAACGATGGTTTTACGCGCTCCGTTAATTTTTACTACCTGGTTTAGTGGGTCCTGATCAGAAAAATGTTGTCGGGCAAATTCCTGGTTGATAAGTATCGTTCCCTGGTCAGATTTGCTACTCTCCAAAAATCCCCTCCCTGCAATAATTCTGACTTCCATTAGATCCAGGTAGTTTTGACCAACAGCATAGTACCTGACTTCATGTTGTGTAGTATCAACCTGAACGGAAATTCGTTCACCATATTTCCCAAAATTCCCAATGTGATTTGATGCGCCTGCCGTGATCACTCCAGGCAGTTGATCAATTTCCCTTTTTATGGGTGCCAGGTATTTATTTTCCATTGGTAAATCAATAATTTGATCATCTTGATAACCAAGGTCCATTTCATTGAGATATTCGGAATTCTCAGAAAACGTAATTCCAGCAGCAAGAACAGCTATGGTAAATCCGTATTGAGCGATAGCTAAGATTTTGTTCAACCAGTTTACTTTCTTCAACTTAACAGATTTCCGCATAATGGCAACAGGTTGAAATTTCCAGGCGTATAGAGCGGGCAACAAACCCGCAACAATTGTAGTGAACACTAAGAATGCAACAATAAATAGAAGTATACCTGTTAAGTCGACATCCTGCATCAGGAAGCTTACACCAAGCCGATTGGTAATTGCACTTGATGCAAGATTAGCCATTAAGATTGCAATCATAAATGCCAGGAAACTCACAATCCCTATCTCTAGCAAGAATTGGATCAGGATCTGCTTGCTACCTGAACCAAGGGTTTTTCTGATGCCAATTTCCTTGATACGTCTGGAAATCAAAGCAATTGAAGTATTGGCAAGGTTAAAACACGCTGTTAGGAATACCATTAGTGTAATGGTGGTAAAAATGATCAATCCCTCAGGGCGCAAACGTCGGTTAACATATCTCGCTGCCTTTATGAGATCTGAAGGAAGCGGGGACGAGAAATGAACCAGTTCAAATCGTTTGATTTTCAATTCTTTATGACCCTCGTTTTGAATTGAAATGTGACGATTGATTGCTGCAGTAACAGATTCCTTTTGTTGTGAGGATAGGTTTAGGTAGTGACCGGTAAATCTACCATTTGACCAATCGTTGACGTCCACGTCTAAGATTCGCAAATAATCGCCCTGGTTGATCATTATTCCAAATCGAAAGCTGGAATTCAAAGGGATCTTTTCGAATACCCCACCAACAGTCACTTCTAACTTATTATCACCAGAAATAAACAATGTAAGTCTTTCACCTATTGCTGCTTTATCTCCAAAGTATTTAACAGCAAGTCGTTTCGACAAATAGGCGATTGGTTGATTGCCAAAATCAGCAAATGACCCATACCACAATGGCAGCTCAAACATCTCAGGAAAATCTGCTGATACGATTCCTGCATTTTCTGAAAAATGATCGTTACCTCTTTTTACAGTGATTTCTTCTGTGAAATAGCTGCTCACCTGGCTGATCCCACTGATTTCATTGCGAAGCTTGTCATCCAAAGCTGTCGGTGATATTTCATTGCGCCTTTCGACCCCATTTTGTTCAGTGATTGCATGCAATCTGTAGATGCTTTCTGTGTTTTTGTAGAAGGTATCAAACTCCATATTGTATGCATACATCATGTAAACAAAAATGCACATGCTTAACGCCAGCCCCAGCCCGATTACATTGATACTCACAGGTCCTCTATTTTTCCAGGAGTGTCGCAAAGCAAGTTTGAAATATGATTTAAAAAGCGAGATCATGATTGAGGTTTTTTGAGTTTTATATTTTGAATAAGATTTATAGCATCGGAAAACGTTCCAGTAGAAATAGACATCTGCCTTCCATTTTGACTCATCACTTTCTAACCTTCTCTGATAAAATTCTTCCAGGTCACCCTCTAGTTCCTCGAGCCTATCCGGTCGACAGTACCAACGAAACAGCCGGAGAGCGAGCCGTGGCGGTTGATGATTAGTTTTGGTTTTCATCCTTGGGTTTGGGAAGGTTTATTGAAAATTGATAGATATCTAGGTACAGTATGAAGTTGATTTTGTCAGACAGGTTTCTAATAACTTTCACAATTGTCAGTATTATACTCGTTTTACTCAAATAAAGTTTCACAATTGTAAGTAAAATAGTAGCGAATAATAAGAATCAAACTAAAAAGACTCCTGAAAGATGCTTTTTGTACATATCGGGTAACCAAATTGAGGTTTTGATATCAAAAGATTGTCTTATCGAAACATCCACTAAGATTTTAGAACGTATGAAACGTCTTTCCTTCCTTTTTCTGGCACTTCTCTTGTTTATTGACTGTGGTAATGATGATTCTGATGTTCCTTCTGAGTTTGAAGTCATGTTTGAGAAGTTCTGGGATGATTTTGACCGGGTGTATCCCTATTTTGAGATCAAGGGTGTTGATTGGGACTCAGTCAAAACAGCATCACTAGCTGAAATTAGAGCAGGTATTACTGAAGCTGAATTTGAAACACTACTCGCGGAGCTCTCAACCAGTCTCCGCGACATTCATGTATCCGTTCAATCTTCGACAACAACATACAAGTTTTTCAAAAGGGATCAGTTCCCAGCCAATCTCCCGGATAATGCAATTAATTATCTGACAGACATCAAAATGGATGATGAAGTGTTGCAATTCGGAACGATTGAGAACTCAAGCATAGGTTACCTGAGGATCAAAACCTTTACGGGAGATCACGAAGCATTTGATGTAACCTTCCGTGAATTGCTGGAAAATGAAGTTGTACCCTCAAAATCTGCCCTGATCATTGATGTCCGTGAAAATGGAGGAGGGAATGAGGCTATTGGGGGTGTTCTTGCTATCAAATTATTGCAGGAAGATCAGGTCTACAAACTTGTTCGCACAAGGAATGGGCCTGGAAGAAATGATTTTAGTGCCTGGGAATCTGGTGTCTTGCCATCCACAGACCCAGTTACATGGAACAACCCAATCATCGTACTTACCAATCGAGGATGTTACAGTTCTACAGAGTCTTTTGTTCTGATGATGAAGACCGTTCCTGCTACAACAATTGTAGGGGATACAACCGGTGGTGCAACCGGCGGGCCAGAAGAATTTGTACTATCAAATAATTGGACCTATCAGATCTCCACTGTTCAGACTGCATCCCCAGACATGCAACTTATTGAAGACCAGGGAGTTGCTCCGGATATAGTTGTATTCAATACGGAAGAGTCTTTTCAACAAGGCATTGATTTGATGCTGGAACGTGCCATCGAACTATTGAATTAACTGAAAGAAATTTGAGTTAGAGCCAGGCTTTAGTTTTTAACAAATCTGGATACAATGCTGTGATCTGGGTATGTTACGGTTAGAAAATACAATCCGGATTGTAGATTACCAACGTCTATTTTTTCTTGTGTCATGGCGGTTTGTAAATGGATCCTGCCAGCCAGGTCTGCTATCTTAACAGACACCTGATCAATGGTTGCAATTCCGAGATCCAAAAACAAGTAATCGGTAACCGGATTTGGGTATATGCTGATTTGGTGGTTGCCAGCAATTCCTAGCGGTGGCTCCTCTGTAACATCCTGCAGATGAATATCCATAGTTGCAGAGGTTTTAAGATCACCATCTGAAACCTCTACCACAATTGAGAAAAGCGGATTGGTTTCAAAATCGAGTGGAATACTATTTGCAATTTGAAGTAATCCTGAGTTGCTTTCGATGCTAAAAGTTCCTGACTCATTTCCATCAGTGATTGAAAAGGTTAGGGCACCTTCTTCAGGATCACTGGCAATGATCGTTCCTACAGAAGTATTTTTTTCACTGTTTTCTTCAATCGTAAAAACCTGACTAGTGATTGTCGGAGATTCATTGATGTCATTAAGCCTGATAGTTATTGTTTCGGTACTGGTAAGAGTTCCATCATTGCCCTCAACATCAAGGGTAAAAACTGTGTTGACTTCAAAATCAATGGGAATACTATTAGCAATTTTAAGTAAGCCAGTGTTTCCTTCGATGCTAAAAGCACCGGACTCATTTCCATCGGTGATTGAAAAAGTGATTGCATTATCTTCAGGATCGGTGGCAACAATTGTTCCCACTAAAGTATTTTCTTCACTATTTTCATCAATGTCAAAAACCTGACTTGAGATCGTTGGTGGTTCATTGACATCATTAAGGTTGACGGTTATGGTTTCGGCACTGGTAAGGCTTCCGTCGTTCACTTCAATGCTCAAAGTAAAGACTGAGTTGATTTCAAAATCGACGGGGATACTATTAGCAATTTTAAGTAGGCCTGTGCTTTCATCGATGCTAAAAGCACCGGACTCATTTCCATTGGTGATTGAAAAAGTTAAGGCATTATCTTCAGGATCGGTGGCAACAATTGTTCCCACTGAAGTGTTTTCTTCGCTGTTTTCATCAATCGTAAAAACCTGACTATTGATCGTCGAAGGTTCATTGATATCGTTAAGATCAATTGATATTGTTTTGGAACTCGTAAAAGTTCCATCATTTACCTCAATACTCAATGTAAAAGCTGAGTTGGTTTCAAAATCAAATAGCGTGCTATTGGCTACAGTTAGGAGGCCCGTGCCTTCATCGATGCTAAAAGCACCGGACTCGTTTCCATCAGCGATTGAAAAGGTGAGATTATCATCTTCAGGATCGGTTGCAAGGATCGTTGCCACTGTAGCATTTGCTTCCTGGTTTTCGTCGATAGTAAATGCCTCACTGGTGATTGTTGGAGGTTCATTGATGTCATTGAGGTTGATGGTTACTGTTTCTGTGCTCGTCAGTACTCCATCTGTGACATCAACATTTAATGTAAAGACAGGATTGGTTTCAAAATCGAGTGGGGAGCTATTGACAATCTTAAGTATGCCACTACTTTCTTCAACGCTAAAAGCACCGGACTCATTTCCGGATGCGATGGAAAATGCCAGCTCCTCATTTTCAGGATCTGATGCAACGACCGTTCCCACAGAATTATTTACGCCATTATTTTCATCAATCGAAAATACCTGTTCCGAAACAAGGGGAGGATGATTGGTCGTGTTTCTATACAGGTAAGAAACTGCCTCTTCTGCATGGTTGGTGCCAGTCAGCGCAAGGTCCTTAGTTCCATTTCCATCTATATCTGCAAAAGCTACTGAACCGTTTTTAATCCCCTCAAATTCTAAACCGGCAACTTCTGTAAAACTTCCAGACCCATCGTTGATGTATAGTTTAGCAATAGGAGACCCTAACCATTCTTCACCTGTTATCAGTACATCCTGACTTCCATTTCCGTCAACATCGGCAAAAGCAACTGAACTGTATTGCACTTTGGGAAACGGGGTGCCAACTACTTGTGTGAAAGCACCCATCCCATCATTTAAGTATAAGTTAGCAATTGGTGTTCCAATGGGTGGTGCACCTGTAAGTAGCATGTCACTATCCCCGTCACTATCCACATCAGCAAAAGCTATTGAACTGTTTGTTAATCTTGGAAAAGGTATGTCAACCACTTCAGTGAAATCTCCGGATCCATCATTGGTGTAGAGTTTTGTCCTTGATGCAAGTGAAGCATCCAAACCTGTTATGAGTAGATCCTGACTACCATTGGCATCTATATCTGAAAATGCAATGGACCCATCACTCAATCCGGTAAATGGTGTGCTTTCCACTTCAGTGAATGTCCCTGTTCCATCGTTAGTATACAGGATAGCTTCACTTGGTGTGGCAGCATTGTATCCAGTGATAAGAAGATCCTGGTTACCATTGTTGTTTACATCCGCGAAAGCAACTGAATTTCTACTCACCGTCTGAAACGAATTGCCTAATTTTTCAGTGTATACTCCTGAACCATTGTTGATGTAAAGCTCGGTGACTCGTTGAATTGGATTTTTCAACCCCGAACTCAGGACGTCCGGACTACCGTTATTATCTACATCTGCAAAAACCACGGAACCATTATAGATGCCGGTAAATGGGCCACTTGTTGCTGTGAAATTCCCCGTTCCATCATTGATATATAGTTCGGTGAAAATCTCATTGGTATCTACTCGACCAGACAGAATAACATCTTGTGTATTGTTTCCATCCACATCGGAAAATGCAATGGATCCAAGTTTTCCGCTCTTGAATGGAGAATTGGTAGCCTCAAGGAAGTTCCCAGATCCATCGTTTACGTAAAGTTTGGCAACCGGTGAATCTGTTCCTGCAACAGTGCTCAAACCGGTAATTAGGATATCTTGACTGCTATTGCCATCAACGTCCGCAAAAGCTATTGATCCACCGGCCACACCTCTGAAGGGAGCATCTGGTACTTCTGAGAAGTTACCTGCTCCATCATTGACATATAGCTTGGTTATGTATGCGGAAACATTATCACCAGAAATAACGACATCTGCACTTCCATTGCCGTCAACATCCTCAAAATTGACTGTACTATATCTTACCGCGTCAAATGGTGCATCTGTAACTAATGAAAAATTCCCAGCTCCATCATTAGCGTAGAGACTAATGCTAGGTCCAAAACCAGCATCACCTGCAATCAGAACATCTTGAGTACCATTGTTATCAATGTCAGCAAAATCAGTATCACTGATTGATACTCCTCCGAAAGGAGTTCCCATTTGTTCAGTGAAATTTCCGTTTCCATCATTAACATATAGTTTTGTTGCTCCACCTGTAATCAGAACGTCTTCGGTGTTATTGCCATCAACATCCGCAAAGGATACAGAACCCTGGATTACCCCTGCAAAAGGAGTACCTGCTACTTCGGAAAATTGACCTGTACCATTATTGGCATAAAGTTTGGCAATACCAGATCCTGTGATAAGAACATCCTGGGTATTATTTCCATCTACATCGGAAAAGCCAATAGCTCCATCCAGTACTCCCTCAAATGGAGTACCAATACTTTCAGTAAAATTTCCAGTACCGTCATTGATGTAAAGTGTAGATGTTATCTGGTCAAGGTCATCTATGCCACTAATCAAAACATCCAAACTGCCATTCCCATCTACATCAGCAAATGCAACTGAGCTCCTTTGAACACCTTTAAAAGACGAACCTGTTGATTCCCTGAAATTGCCCTCACCATCATTTAGATAGAGGATAGTTATTGATTTATCTTCACTATTTTCTCCGGTTATTAACACATCTGAACTACCATTTCCATCTACATCGGCAAACGCAATTGAACTATTTTCTACTTCTTCAAAATCTGCGATTATGGATAGAATTGGGGATTGTGGTTGTATACGTTCGAAAGAGACCTGCGCCGAAAGAGGCTCAAGAAGTAAAAAGAGAAGAGCTATGAGAAGGAAAGATTTTTTCAAAATCGTGGTGGCTATTGTATGATTTTGCTGGTCATTTAATTTTCGAGGTTTTAAGAATCACCTGGTTTGGTCTTTCTTATCACATAAAACTAATTAAAAGAGCGACTTTTTAGTCAAAAGATGGTCTTAAGAATCTACGAATTAACCCATATTTTCTACGAAACACCTAAAATACCTATTTGTAAATAAGTGAACCAGTTTATTATGATGCTATTAATACTATTGGAAGGATAGCGGGGTAGGTATTCCAACCCATATCCATCATTAACTAAGTGGCTTGAAGGTGATAAATAGGCATTTTCCTAAAAAGTTTTATGTGTTTTCAAGGCTCAAATTAAGCCGGTTTGTGACATAATTGATTTCATCATTTGTAAGGCGGGCAGATCGTTTTTTAATTGTCGCATTTACCTTGGCAAGGTCCTCATAATATGCAGCCTCAAACCCATATTCTTCTTTCTTTAAAACAAAATCATAGGGTCCTCTTTGTGAAATAAGTTTGACAACAACAGGAGCAGTTTCTACCGCCAGAAAGAGGAACATAATGAACAAATGAGCAATCCAAATGGCAGTACTTTTATCTGTGAGCCGACTTAAAGCTTCCATTCTGGATGCGAGTCCGGTCAATTGACTTTCCTGGACCTCTGTCAAGGCAAGGGTTTCATTTCTATTCAACTCCATCAAAGTATTCTCCTTTTCAGCAATCAAATTATTATTCTTTTTGACCAATGCTTCAAGTTCCGCTTCCACTTTATCAGCGTCTGCTTTTTTAATTTGATAAATGGGGCCGGCATTTCGGCGCCTGGACCCACCTGTACCATCAGCCTCTTCCTGAGCAATTTTTCTCAGCTCATCTCGCTTTCTTGTTTTTTCCGTAATCTCATTTTTAAGTAGATGGATTTCTGAATTCAGTCGGTTTCGGTCGTCAGTAAATCGACTCTTGACTGTTTGTTCTTGAACGGCCATGTCTTCCTGGATCATAAGAGAAATTTCACTCTCTACTTCTTTTTCAAAAACCTTCAGCTCCAAAGGTTTGGCAATTACCACTGAGATAATGATTGCCAGAATGAGCCTGGGTATGGCTGTTAGAAATTCTTTGCGTATTTCTCCATTTTTCCTCATACTTGAAACAATGAACCGGTCAAGATTGAAGATCATCAAACCCCAAATAACCCCAAATATTGACGCTATCCAATAGTTGTCAAACACCACATAAAGTGCGTAACCACCCGCCAATGTTGCAAATATTCCTGTGAAGAATATAGTTGCTCCAATGCCAACATACTTGCTTGATTCAGAGGGACAGTTCGTAAGAATGGATCTGTTAGCCCCTGCACATAACCAAAAAAATTCTTTTAACCTGTTCATAAGATTACCAACGACGAGTTTCAAGCATTGTTATCCAGGAGGCTTTTACCGAGTGATACTTAGGAACAGGTAGTTGAAATTCGCGTAACTTAATTGACCCAAACTGAATAAATCATGAAGAAAATTGTCATACTAGTGATTAGCATATCAGGTATCCATGGAATGTTGTTTGCTCAGGACATGGAAAAGATCAGAAGTGCTGTCTCCGATTATGTAGAGGGTTTTTATGATGGAGATACAACGAAGATTATCAGGAGCATAAATCCTGACCTTTCTAAGAGAGGATATGGAATCAACGATGAAACTGGTGAATATAAAACGCATATCATGACCTATGAGAGAGCCATTGGGTTTGCTCGCGACGTGATGGAGAAACCTGAATATGCAGCACCGGAAGGAGCAGTGAGAAAAATTGAAATACTCGATGCACAGGACAAAATTGCCTGCGTGAAACTTACCGCATATTGGGGTATCGATTACCTGCTTTTGGCAAAGTATGAGAACAAATGGATGGTGACTAAGGTGCTATGGCAAAGTCTTCCCGATGATTAGGTTTAGGAATAAAACTCTTTCCCAAATGAAGTTAACTCTTTTCTATATGTACCATCGCATGTACTTAACCTAAACTTTGGATGTGCAAAAAGACAAAGGCCTCCGACTTTTCGGAGGCCGACAGAAAGAAAGCCCCGGCTTGCAATAGAATCTGCCGGGGCGATAACTAACCAACCTAAGAGAACTTTAACTTCTGCTTATTTCTTAATTGTGATCGTTTCCACATTCATCTTCCCATTCGTCCCATGCCTCGCCAAGGTCAATTTCCTCTGTTTCTCCATTTTCCGTTAGCGAAATGATATTATCACAAGTTCCATCTCCATAGTCAATGGAATAGCTTCCGCTTTGACCTTCATATGTGTAGGTCCCTGATTCCACACCACTTACGAAGATCCAGACATCCTCACAGTTGTAATCCATATGAAGAGGAGTATCGACCTGAGAAGTATAAGATTCACCTGAACTTACACTCACAGATTCAGATCTGGACTCAACGGTATAACTATCCTGATCCATTTTTTCGGATCCACTTGATTCATAATCGACAGTTAGAACTTCTTCTTCATTAGAAGTACTGTCGTATACTGTATATTTCTCAGTCAAGTCTGCCTCGAAGCTGTAGGTGGCATTGTACATCCAAACAGAATCATCTGGGTTTGTAGGATCTGTTTCAGAGGTATCTTCCCATGTTCCGCTATAGTTATAAGTACCATCAATGGACCAATCCTCGCCTCCAAAATCAGTATATGTTGAAGATGAAGAGAAGCTGTTGCCTGTGTAATTACCCGTTTCTACTAATTTCCCTTTCATAAACTCTCCATAGTAATCGCACCCATCTCCAAAATCAAGCGTGTAGGTATAGTTTCCATTTTCATCTTCTTCCCACGTTTCGACCAGGCAATCAGGAGTTTGACCAGTGCTGTCCGTAGCGACTCTGCCCGCTGTTGTTCCTCTCGTCATGGACAGGGGAGATCCAGCAGTTCTTCCTCCTGATCCAGCTGAAAAGCTTCCATAGATTGCCCCGATCGGACCTCCAAATCCAATTCCCCTTGCCCTGCTTGTTGCAGCTCCTGAATTGGATAAAATGTTTGCGGCGAATAAATTTTCCTGTGGACCATCTGGTGTTACTTCGCTATCACTACATGACCAAATCAAAGTAGCTGCAGCGATCCACACAGTGGCGATTATAAATTTTCTTGTTTTCATACTGTAGTTTTTTCTTGTTTTGATAGTGATACAAGAGGAGCAAAATTTACCCTACCGGGCATTTAATTTTTTCCAGATTTTTTTGAACTCTTAGGAGTTCCTAGAACCGGATATTGAAGAAGAAATTGGGTGTAAAACCCAAAAGACGTGTATCAAGGGCTACCAATCGTAACTGGTCTTCTGTGATTGCTGCGCTTTGTTCATCAAAGACAAATTGTGTTGTAAATCTTCGTGATTTAACGTTTACTCTGTCCAAAACATTAAACAATGTAAAGCCTGTCTCACACTTTGTTTTGCCAATCGGGAACGAATATTTAGCAGACAGGTCTAGCCGAAAATAGGTGGGAAGTCTTAGGTTGTTGACCCTCGTCTCATCGTAATAAATGGCCGAATCACCTTCAAGTATTGGTATGGAATATGGTCTTCCCGAACCATACACTAACGTGCTGGATAACTCCCAATTGTTGAGTTTAAAAATGTTGACCAAATTGATTTCGTGTCGCTGATCCTGGTTAGAGGGAAAGGGATTGTTTAGATTGATGTATGAGAATTTATTATTTGAGGTGCCCAATGAATAGCTCAGCCAGGAAGTGAATGTTTCGTCCCGATACTTTATGAAAAGATCAACCCCTTCCGAAATATTTTCGCCGGAAGGGTTGATTTGTGGTTCGATTGAGACGTTTAAGTTTACTGTATCAACCTGGGATTGCGGATCAGAATTAGCCAAGGTATGGAGTCCGATATTATCAGGACTTCTGATAGCAAAAAGGTTTTCTATGATCCCACTTGTGTTTTTCCTATAATACTCTATATCTACCGTCCACTTTCCGAAAGAATAGTTTCCACCAAAGATCATATGAGAACTTCTCAAAATGGGCACCGAAGCATCATCAGCCAGTACCCAATAGAATTTGTCGTTGTTGTTGAACAACGACAAGGAAGTTTGATTGACAAACTGATGATGTAGAGATGCAGCACCCTTAAGATTGAAGTTTTCAGTGATTTTCAGATTCAGATCAAATCTTGGCTCCAGGAACCATTTGGTTGTTGGTTCATAAAAACTCCCACGGATCCCGAAACTAGATTTAATGTTGGGGCTGTTATATTGATAACTCCCATACATGCTCGCGATCCCCGATTGCAAAATCAGGTCATTTCGAATGACTATCTCTTCTGTAAAATTCTGAAAGTAAAACTGATCAGCATTGTAGTCGGTGGATATTACATTGAACTCAACACCACCTCTAATTAGATCATCGTTCGGGAGATCTATTTCATGGTCAGATCTAATTGTCAGATCAGAAACCAAACTTTGTACACCATAATTTGAAAGTTCAACTTGAGAATTACTCTGAATGGTGTCGCTTTTTAAAAAAGCAACATCCTGAAAGAATGTTTGGCCAATATCTAATTGTTGATCATCTGAAAATTCAGAAGCAGCAAGAGTGAAATTGCTGTGCCAATTGGATTTCGGGTTTAATTTCCAATTTAAGCTGATACCCTTATTTTCCCAGGTAGCTCTGTCTTCAATACTAAACGCCGAAAAATCATCCGTTTCAGCAAAGTCTGCTGAATAGAAATCTTCACTTAAATACAGATTTATATCAAGAATAGAAGTAGTGCTAAACCTATGTTGAAATTTCCCATTGATGTCATAAAAATTGAGAGAGGGCTGAAATTGAAGTGTGGCCAGGCCAGGGTTTATGGATTCAATGAAGGATTCTCGATTTGAAGCTAGAAAATCCTTGAACAGGTTTGAATTCAAGGCATCTGCAAAGGACTGTCGCACGCCAAGCATAATCGAAGATTTGGACCCTATCGGCGCTTCGATCATTCCATTAAATGATAATAAATTAACTCCAGCTTTGGCTTTGAATTTATCATTCGAACCAGTTTTACCCGATACGTCAACCACAGAAGATATTCTCCCACCATATTCTGACCCAAACCCTCCTTTATAAAGACCGACATTGTTGATCACATTGGGATTAAGTGTAGAGAATATCCCAAAGAAATGATCCAGATGATAAAGTGTGAATCCATCCATGAGGACCAGATTTTGTGCAGGGGTACCGCCACGTACAGAAAGGCCGGAAGCAGTCTCATCAGAAGCCTGGATGCCTGGCAATAGTTGGATAGACTTAAAAACATCAGTTTCTCCAAGCGTTGGTAGCGCATTGAATTGCTCCGGATTTAAACTAAAAAATCCCGGCTTGCCAAACAATTCACCATTCTGTGCTGTGTTTAAGATCACTTCCTGGAGAACCTGAGGATTTAATTCCATGTTTAGGGACACGTTTTCCTCACCTGGTGGAACTTCTAGCTCGAGATCTTTATAACCTATGTAGCTAACCTGAAGCATTATTGTATCTTCTCTTGGTGGAAGTTTAAATCTACCATCCTGGTTGCTGATCGTACCCTTATTTGACGTTTGAACATGGGCAAAAGCCAATGGTTTCCCCGTTTCTTTGTCATAAACTTTACCAGCCAGAGACACTGGTGTTTTCTTTATTTTTTGAGGGATAATCAGATACACCCCATCTGATAATTGTATTTTAAAAGGAAGGTCTTCAAATACTTTACTGATCAACTCAGCCTCTGAGTTTGCCTTTATCTTTTTATTTAACTCATGTGATTTGAGAGCGCCTGGATTGTATGAAAATTTAAACTTGTGTTTACCTGAAAGCTGTTCAACAGCTTCGTATAGTGTTTTATTAGAAAAGTCAAAATCGAATCTTCTCTGGCCAAAAACCTGAACCGAAAATAGGATCAGAATGAAAAGGATGGTACTTCTCATCGTTTGGGACATTACTGAGCACTTTTGCTGATTGCGAACGTATTTTGCCCTGTTTTCTGATATTCTAAACCCAGCGGAAGGCAAACCATGTCAAGTGCAGTTTCAAGACTCTTGTTAGTAAAGTATCCGGAAAACTCTTGCTCACCAGAACCTTCAAACTCAATTTCAATGCTGAATTGTCTCTGAAGCTCTTCAAAAACTTCACTTATAGGCTGGTGGTCAAAATAGAATTCACCTTTTTGCCAATTGCCCATGGTTTCCGGTACTCTAAATACCACTTTAACCGTATCTGCATCAACTGTGATGGCTTGGCCTGGTACTATGTCCTCCGAAACCAAACGTTTCGGAACTGTTACTCTTACTTTTCCTGTTTTGCAAGCCACTTTGAAGTCCCCATCCCTGGCAAAAACGTTAAAGGAAGTTCCCAATACCTGAACATTGCCAAAATCAGTTTTAACTAAAAACTTTTCTCCCTCGGTCACTTCAAAGAAAGCTTCTCCCTCCAGTTTCAGTTCACGATTCCAATCATCGGAATACGTTATAACAGAAGAAGCATTTAAGATGACTTTAGATCCATCCGGAAGTACCTGGGTTGTTTTTTCGCCGGAAGCAGTTGCAATTTCGATTTGCTCTGGTGCGCTTAAGAATAAGATAGAAAAAGTAACGATCAATGCGATGGAGGCTGCAATTCCAACAAGGCGCCAGACATATGGCTTTTTCTGATCAGAGCGATCTTCCTCAATAGCATCAGCGATGTTCTTCCAAATGTCTTCCTTGCTCTTTTTGGATGGAACCTTTAGAGATGAGGATTTACGAAGAAAATCAGACAGTTCATCGGATGAGCCATCTTCTTCATGGTTAATTAAACTACGATATTTCTCTAAATCACTCATTAGATCTTCACACCCAATTGTTCCCTGATAATGCCTATTGCCTTACTCATCCTCTTTTCTATTGCTTTCACACTCAATTCCAATCGGTCAGCAATCTCCTCATACTTCAATTTATCAATTCTATTCATCAAAAACACTTCCCTGCATCCTTCTGGTAGCGACTGGATTACAGCATTGAGCTTCTCTTCAAATTCCTTCCCCTCCAACACAAATTGAGGAGAGTTAAGTTCTGTCCTATTCTGTGCAATCACATCTCCCTGGTGATTCATCACCACTTGCTTATGCTTAAAGTGATTAATCATCAGGTTGTTTGCAATGGTATAAAGCAAGCTCTTTATCGTATCCTTTTTAATGCTATCCCGTTTTTCCCAAACTTTAATAAACACTTCCTGCACTAAATCTTCAGAAAGATCTATGTCGCCAGTTTTGTAATATAAAAAACCTCTCAGGCTTTCAAAATACTGATCATAGACCTCCTTAAGGTCATTTTTGGTAAAGCGCTTACTGACTTCCATAGGGCAATGCCCAAAGATATAGCCATCGCTGCTTAGTGAATATACAATTCGCTTTGAGATTACCCTACCAGTTCAAAAGAATTGAGAATTGGTGACGAGATTCCCATCAAATGTCTTATATCTTAAATTTTTAACTGTTATTTTGAAATGATGAATCTAGCCGGACTGAAAGAAAAATTGGTTGATAATTGTGTTGGAGTATTGGAGGATAAGCTTCATGCTTTGGATAAAGAATTAGCGCTTTTACAAAAATCAGCTAACGAAGAAACAAAAAGCAACGCCGGCGATAAATATGAGACTGGGAGGGCTATGGTAATGCTTGAGAAGGAAAAACTAGTTAAACAGAAAGAACAGGTATTCCTACAATTAAAACCGCTCAAATCGATAGATGCATCGAAGGAGTTAAGGAAAGTGGGTCTTGGAGCCATTGTAATCACTTCAGGAAGCAACTATTTCATTTCGTCTGGTGTAGGACCTGTTGATGTGGATGAAGTTTCTTTCCTGGCCGTATCTGCCATGGCACCAATTACACAGGCTATGCTTGACAAAGAGGAAGGCCATACATTCAGTTTCAACGGAAATGAATTTAAGATCAACAAGATTTGCTAATAAAAAGCCCATACCACGTAGTATGGGCCTTAAATGATTGTGAGAAATTTCCCTGGTATGAAGGAGAAATTACTAGCTAAGCACTAATTTTTGATAATTAGTCCAACTAAAATAAGGGCTTTGATTTATCAAAAAAGAGAATATACTATCAATTTTTCAACATTATCATGTGATAAACAGAATGA
>JANQEC010000181.1 GCA_028278585.1 Cyclobacteriaceae bacterium
TACAGGTTACTTTACTACTCTTATTAATTACAAAAACTGTTTGGTCCCAAGACTTAGAAGCAAGAATAGAAAGTGTAGAAAACGGATTGACTTTTCCAATGACTGTGCCCTTTGGAAAGGAAATAATCAAGACTGATGTTAATCAGAGGCTAAAGGAGAACAAAATACATGGAGCAAGTGTCGCAATCGTAAACGATGGCAAAATTGAATGGTCAGAAGTCTATGGGGTAACAGAAGCTGGTGGTTCAAATCCAGTAACCACTGAGACTTTGTTTCAGTGCGCTTCAATTGGTAAGGTAATTACAGCACTTGCGGTTCTGAACTTAGTCGAAGAAGGTAAAATTGGCTTGGATGAGAACGTAAATAACAAACTTCAACGCTGGAAGATCAAAGAAAATGAAAATACGAAAACTCAAAAAGTGTCCCTCAGACATTTGTTATCTCATTCAGCAGGATTGACAGATGATTATGGCTTTTTAGGTTATAACCCTAATGACGAAATCCCGACTTTGCTCCAAATTCTAAATAATGATCCCCTGGCTAACACTAAAAAAACTTTGGATATTAAGACATTACCCGGTGAGATTGAGAGATATTCTGGAGCCGGCTATCTGATTATTCAATTAGTGATCGAAGATATAAGCGGATTTTCATATGTTGATTATGTTCAAAAACATATTTTTGATCCACTTAAAATGACCCATTCGACTTACGATTATCGGCCAGATAAGAATCTTAGAGTTTCAATTGCAGCAGGTCACCTTTCCAATGGAAAATCACTAAAAAACAAAAAATACAATATTTATCCTGAGAGAAGCGCTACAGGTCCGTGGACAACAGCTAAAGACCTAGCAAAACTAATTATTGGAATTCAAAACGGGTTGAATGGCAAATCGAATTCAATACTTAGCCAAGAATTAACTAAGGAGTTTCTAACAGTACAGATAAACAATAAGGGTCTGGGCATTAACCTAAAAG
The DNA here is from genome assembly GCA_028278585.1 of Cyclobacteriaceae bacterium. Taxonomy (GTDB): domain Bacteria; phylum Bacteroidota; class Bacteroidia; order Cytophagales; family Cyclobacteriaceae; genus Ekhidna. Next base: position 979 of record JANQEC010000181.1, read on the forward strand.
GAATCGAAAAACCAGAAGCTTTTTGGCATGCCGGACAAAATTTGGGATATACAGCATTGTTATACGGACTGACTGAAAGAGGAAATGGTGCAGTCATTTTATTGAACTCAGATGGAGGTGAACGGTTGATGCAAGAATTTATAACCAGTGTGGCTCATGAGTATGACTGGCCTGTCATGAAGACCTATAAATCTCTTGAAATCCCAAAAGAACTTCGGTCAGAATTAGTCGGTAGATATGTAAACTCAGACCAATCAAGAAAACTATCAATTGAGCAGAAAAAGGATGCAATCGTTGTTAAGTCTTCTAGCTCAAAAAAAGGATACCAACTTTATAGAATTGGAGATAACAACTATACATTTAAAAACTCTCAAGACTATTATAAACTTTCTTTCAACTTTGAGGATAATAATTCCACAATGGTATATTCTGAAAGTGTGGGCAAAACAATCGAATTGAAAAAGGCGGAATAACTACACGCAACAAACGACATAGCACATACCTCTAAGTGCTACTTGAAACTGATGTATAAAACAGATACTTTAGTTGATATTTTATAAGCCCAGAGGCACGTGCCATATCTGTACGTTAAGGCCAATTAACTTTAAGTATCAAATTTTAAACAAATCACAAGTATCTCACTGCTTGTTATAAATAGATATTGTTGAAAAGCGTTGTTCGTAATAAGAAAATGATAAACTATAGAATTGGAATATGAAACCAACAAATAACAATGTATTGGAATTCATGAAATCAGTCCAAAATGAAACCAGGCAAAAAGATGGATTTGTAGTTATGGAAATGATGAATAAAATCACCAAAACAGAGCCTGTAAGATGGGGGCCTTCAATAATTGGATTCGGGAGTTATGTGCATAAATACGAAAGCGGAAGGGAAACGAAGTTGCCCTTGGCTTCTTTTTCACCAAGGAAACAGCACCTGGTTTTGTATGTATTAAATGGCTTTGAAAATCAAGAAGGATTATTGAGTGATTTGGGTAAACACAAAACAGGTAATATTTGTCTATACATAAACAAGCTTTCTGATGTGAATCTCGAAATTTTGAAAAAAATTATTGTTGCTGCCTACAATAAGAATAAAAGATATACTTAGACGATCGATCAAAAGACGTCTTGGCATTTACTTATGCTCCTTATTTTCATTTTCAAAACGCAGTTTTTCACGTAATTGCCGTAAGAGGGCACAGCTTTGCTAGCTTATATACCCGCTATAGCGGTAACGTTTCGATCATTCAGCCCAAAAAAATTCATTTCATTTGTGACCATTCCTGAATTTTTGCTACTAATACAATAGAAGCAGTAGCTTAAAAATGGAATTGAAAAAGCAAAACTTCATTCAAATAATAAACAGCAATAGAGGCATTATCAGAAGTCTCTGTAAAGTTTATTATGGCAGTAATGAGGATCAAAAAGACGCTTTTCAAGATATCATACTTCAACTCTGGAAATCATTCGACACGTTTCGCGGAGAATCTGAAATCGGCACCTGGATTTATCGGGTAAGTCTAAACACAATTCTCACCAAAATCAGGAGAGATAATAAATCAGTAGTCGTTGAACCAATTGATACCTCCCATCTTTATATTTCCAAAGCACAAACTGATGATAATTTGGAACTTCTTTCTATTATCATTGGATCATTAAAGGACATTGACAAAGCGATTGTAATACTGTATCTGGAAGGCTACAAGAACAAAGAAATCGCCAAAATTCTAAAAATGTCTCCAACTAACGTCGCTACTCGTTTCAATCGGGTAAAGTCTCAATTAAAAATGAAATTTAACACCAAGCCTTATGCGTCTAAACAATCTTAAACCAGCCTGGAAACAATTAAAGGTTTTGAATGCTATGGGGCAAATGGGATCTGAAGAAATTCTGTCAATTATTGTGGACTCAGAAACTACTGATAAATCCAAACTACAGAGAGAACTTTTTAACCTGGTTATGTTCATTTTTATAACAATTTTTTGTCAGGGCGGATGATCTCCTATATCATTTGGGACATAGACCCCAGACTATTTCCTGGATTTGAACTTTTGAGATGGTATGGAGTCTGTTGGGTTTTAGGAATGCTCTTGGGTTATAGAATCCTACGCACTATTTACAAGAAGGAAGGTATTCCACTCATTGAACTCGATAAACTCACAACCTATGTGATTTTGGGAGGTATTATTGGTGCTCGTTTCGGCCATATTTTATTTTACGATCCGATTTACTATTGGAACAATCCAATTGAAATTCTTCCTGTTAAAATCAACCCGACTTTTGAATTCACTGGTCTGGCAGGCCTAGCAAGTCATGGTGGAATTTTAGCGGCCATATTGGCAGTTTACCTTTATAACAGGAAGTCGAAAAAAGGTTATTTATGGCTTCTGGACAGGTTGACGATAGCAGGAGCAACACTGGGAGGATTCATTAGACTTGGTAATTTGATGAACTCAGAAATAATTGGAATTCCTTCCAATCTTCCGTGGGCGTTTGTATTCACACGAATGGATCAAATACCAAGACACCCGGCACAGCTTTATGAAGCCATATTCTACTTAACCTTAGGCATATCATTATACTTTATTTGGAAGTCAAGAAAATTCTACTCAAAGGATGGTTTTATCTTCGGTCTCGGGATGACATTGATATTTACTCAGAGATTCTTGATTGAATTTTTGAAAGAAAACCAAGTTCCATTCGAAGAGAACCTAACATTCAACATGGGTCAAATTTTAAGCATCCCATTGATTTTAGTTGGTATATTCGCGATGCTGTGGAGCTCGAAAAGTTCACTAGCAAGCAGTAAACACGGTAAGAGGTCATAGTTTGGATCTTACTGTAAGTAAAAAACGTTAATTGTAATAATTTTTGAAATTGCTCTTCATACCAAACCCTGTAAAATAAAAATGCGCCTATTCATGTTTCTCTCTTGTCTCTGCCTATTTATTTCTACATATGGACAAAGATCAACCGTTCCGAACCTTCCTGTCGTTGGTTTAGAAGAGGCAGGATTCAATAGCGATTCCATAGCTAATCTTTATACAAGAATTAATAATACTCAGCACAAAGATTTTAGAGGATTGGTGGTGATCAAAAACAATAAAATAGTCATAGAGTGGTACTTCAATTCTTTTTGGCGCAACCACATTCATGATATCAGATCTGCCGGAAAGAGTATTACATCTTTGCTGTTAGGTGTAGCCATCAAAGAGGGTTTGGTTCAAAACCTGGATCAGGACGTCTATTCATTCTTTCCTAAAGAGAAGTATCCCTCCATCCATGAAGACTATAAGAAAATCAAGATCAAGCACTTGCTTGATATGACTTCAGGGTTGGACGCTGATTCGGATGATGGGCAAACACCTGGCAATGCCGGTCAGTGGATCGGAAATGATGAATGGGTCGAATACCTTTTAAGTATTCAATTGGCTGATAAACCCGGTAAGAGATGGGTTTATGCAGATATAAATGCAGCGTTGATAGGAGCTATCATAGAAGAAAAATCAGGAATGAGTCTCAGAGATTTTGCTAAAGAAAAAGTATTTGACCCTTTAGGGATCAAGGAATTTTACTGGTACACGAATGCTGCAAATCAAACGGTAGCTGCAGGAACATTATACCTATCTACATTAGATTTTGCTAAGCTCGGCGTGCTGGTTGCAAGCGAAGGGAAATGGGGAAATGAGCAAATAATCCAGGCAGATTACGTGGAGAGATTGCTGGAACGAAAAGTATTTGATCTCTCTGATTACAATCCTCTTGCAGATAACTATGGGATGCTGTGGTACAAATCACAAAGAAATTTTAGCACAAAAGAAGTAAACTATCTATGGGCTTCCGGGAATGGCGGGAATCACTTGGTGGTAGTCCCTGAAGAAAACATGGTCATTGCACTAACCTCTGGTGCCTATGGTCAGTGGTACCCGCATACCAGGGCATACGATATTCTTGGTGAAGTTATTGGTGCTTTGAAGTAACTATAAATCCAACAAATAGCTGTAAATGTATACCAGGTAATGCTTTTACTATATGTGAACTTGCAGCTGAAGGAAAAAATGAATGGACCAAAAAAAGGCAGCCTGTTCCAGGCTGCCTTTTTTGATTCTTAATTCATCAATCAATCCAGGTCAAACCGATCAAGATTCATCACCTTGTTCCACGCTGCAACAAAATCGTTCACAAATTTCTCCCCTGAATCCTCGGACCCGTAAACTTCAGCGATCGATCGAAGTTCTGAATTCGATCCGAATACAAGATCAACGCGTGTGCCTGTCCACTTAAGGTCACCAGATGAGCGATCTTTCCCTTCAAATACATCTTCTGAATCTGAAGTAGCCTTCCATTCCGTATCCAAATCAAGCAGGTTAACGAAAAAGTCATTGGTGAGAACCTCTGGTCGCTTAGTGAACACACCGTGATTCGATTGATCAGAATTCGTATTAAGGACACGCATCCCACCTACCAGCACACTCATTTCCGGTGCTGTAAGCGTTAGAAGTTGCGCCTTATCCACCAACAATTCCTCGGCTGAAACACTGTATTTTTTCTTCAGGTAATTGCGGAACCCGTCAGCAACCGGCTCCAGCACAGCGAAAGATTCGACATCCGTTTGATCCGCAGTTGAATCAGTACGCCCCGGTGTGAATGGAACGGTTATGTTTTGTCCGGCATCCTTTGCAGCCTTCTCTACACCAGCGCATCCACCCAAAACAATAAGATCGGCTAGAGAAACTTTTTTACCGCTATTATTAAACTCAGATTGAACGCCTTCAAGTGTCTCTAACACTTTGGATAATTGAGCGGGGTTATTTGCCTCCCAATTCTTCTGAGGTTCCAATCGAATGCGTGAACCGTTCGCACCTCCCCGGAAATCCGAACCTCGGAACGTAGATGCTGAAGCCCAGGCAGTCGATACCAATTCTGAGACCGAGAGCCCCGATGAAAGAATCTTTTCCTTTAGTTGAGCGATATCTCCATCGCTGATCAATTCATGATCTACTGCAGGAATAGGATCTTGCCAGATCAAATCTTCTTCCGGAACATCAGTTCCAAGGTAGCAAGCCTTAGGCCCCATATCCCGATGCGTCAGTTTAAACCATGCACGAGCAAACGCATCCGCAAGCTCTTCCGGATTTTCATGAAACCGTCTTGATATAGGCTCATAGATTGGATCCATTCTCATTGCCATATCTGCAGTAGACATCATTGGAGCATGTGTCTTGGCAGAGTCGTGAGCATCGGGTACAGTATCTTGAGCTGAAGAATCCTTTGGCGTCCATTGATGCGCACCAGCCGGGCTTTTTGTAAGCTCCCACTCGTAACCAAACAGCGTATCAAAATAGCTGTTATCCCATTTGGTCGGAGTTGGGGTCCATGCTCCTTCAAGACCGCTGGTGATGGTGTCACCACCTTTTCCACTACCAAAGGTGTTTATCCAGCCAAATCCCTGCTCCTCAATTCCAGCAGCTTCCGGCTCACGACCAACATACTGCCCGGGATCAGCTGCACCATGTGCTTTTCCAAATGTATGACCACCAGCAACTAGTGCCACCGTTTCTTCATCATTCATCGCCATCCGACCAAAGGTTTCACGGATGTCCCGTCCTGAAGCTACCGGATCCGGATTCCCGTTTGGCCCTTCGGGATTTACATAAATCAACCCCATCTGGACCGCCCCAAGCGGATCTTCAAGTTCACGGTCACCACTGTATCGCTCATCACCAAGCCAGCTAGCCTCAGCACCCCAGTAGACATCTTCCTCCGGTTCCCATACATCCTCACGTCCGCCGCCAAAACCAAACGTCTTAAAACCCATCGTTTCCAATGCCCGATTCCCGGCCAAAATCATAAGGTCAGCCCACGAGATTTTTTTTCCATATTTCTGCTTAACCGGCCAGAGCAACCTGCGCGCCTTATCAAGGTTTCCATTATCGGGCCAACTGTTAAGTGGTGCAAAACGTTGCGTTCCTGAGCGTCCGCCACCTCTACCGTCATGAATACGGTAGGTACCTGCACTGTGCCAGGTCATCCGGATAAAGAATGGACCGTAGTGTCCATAGTCCGCTGGCCACCAATCTTGTGAGTTGGTCATTAACTCATCCAGGTCTTTAACAAGCGCATCCATATCCAGGCTCTTGAACTCCTTTGCATAGTTGAATGAATCATCCATCGGATTGGATAGTGAAGAATGCTGCCGAAGAATGTTTAATTTCAACTGATTGGGCCACCAGTCACGATTGGAGGTACCGCCACCAGCACCCTGGTTTAACGACCCGCTGTGAAATGGGCATTTGCCGTTACCATTATTTGTATAGTTTTCCATATTAGGATTGTTTTGAAGGATTTTATTTATTTCCAAGCATAAATTTGATATAATCTTTATTTATAAATTTTATTTACTCATAAGTCAAACTTATTAGCATTTATTTATCAAAGACGTATCTTCAATTTACAGAAATATGAGCCATTTGAAAAGGGTATAAATCAGATGTGGCAGATGCTGGAAATCGGTTTCTTCAAACGCGTTAAATTTATGGTATCATGAATTTCCATGTATCGATTAGAAGGAGTCGACTCTTCATCCTGTTCCTACTAAATGTATGTCTTCTCAATGCCCAGCAGGAAGAAAAATCCAAATCCATACAAACCGTTGAAGTAATGAACACATTACAAGGAGACTTCAAATGGAAAATGATTCGACCATCCGAAAACAAAGTGATAAGAACCGGTACAAAATCTTCTGATTATCATTTGGATAGCCTTATTCTGCTAAGTCGAGAAACTTTTGATTTGTCGGAGATTGAGCAGGTGGCTCTTTTTGGATACAATCAAAAAGATTCTCTCTTCTTTTCTGTAAGTGCTTACAATGTGGATATTGGTCCTCATCTCATTCGTGGTTCTCTCCATGAGAATGGTCGCACTGTTGAGTTTCAGGAAAACGATTCCACCAAACTTTTTCTAAGCATTGTCAACAGAGATGAATATCAGTGGACCTACCAGATTAGAAAGAATGGAGGTTGGGAGGAAAGGGATCTCAAAATCGTTTTCTCGCGGATAAAGGATTAGGATCAGGTTTATATCATTATTTTTTTTGAAAATATTTGCGTAACCAAACGATTACATATATACTTGTAACCAATCAGTTACATAAATAATGAGAAGAGATGTTTTTCAAGCCATTGCAGACCCGATTAGAAGAGACATCATTGATCTTCTTGCAGAGGAGTCTCTGACTGTTAATTCGGTAGCAGAAAAGTTTGATATCAGCAGGCCAGCCATTTCAAAACACCTCAAAATACTTAATGAGTGTGGGCTGGTAAAAACGGTATCAAAAGGCCGTGAACGTCACTGTATCATCGTACCAAAAGAGTTGAGTAGAGTTTCGACCTGGGTAGAACAACACCGTAAGCTTTGGGAGGAAAAACTTGATTCTTTTGAACACTATCTAAATGAATTAAAACTTAAAAAAGAAAGAAAATGAATGGAGCAAATGATATTGAAAAGCGTACGCTTACTATTGAACGGCTTTTGGATGCGCCTATCAAACTTGTGTGGGAAGCATGGACCCAGCCAGAACACATTGCCCAATGGTGGGGACCTGCGGGCATGGAGACCAAAATAATTGAGCATAACCTTAGCGTTGGTGGAAAATGGAAATATTCCATGAAAATGCCTGATGGGAATGAATTTATTGCGGACGGTGAATACATCGAGATCTCAGAACCCAACAAACTTGTTACATCAGCCAACTTCAAGCCAATGACCGAGGGAGTAGAACTTCACATCCTTCTTGGTGAAAGTGGAGATCAGACAATTTTCACTTTTAATGTAGTTCACCCTACAGAAGAGTATTGCAAACAACAAGAAGAAATGGGTTTTATGAATGGCTGGGGTTCCGTTTTCAACCGGCTCGAAGAATTACTCCAGGAGGTTAAGAGTTAAACTCCATCTCAGAAAAAGCTCAATCAAATCTAAAGTTCAAATCAATGTGGTTTGAACTTTTCTTTTATGTTAATTTTTTCAATGTCTCCACCCTGTGAGGTTTCAAAATCTTTGCTATCCTATACATTTACACTGACATCATACAACTACTATGGAATTTCTCAGGCAAAACCTCTCAATCAAATGCATAGCCGTTATCGCGATCCTTGCATTCTCAATTTCATGCAGCAACGATAATTCTTCTGGTTCAGGAGGCCAGTCGCTTACTATATTTTTTACCAATGACATGCATGGCCAATTGAACAATTTTGCCAAGATCAAGCACATTGTAGATGCCGAACGGGAAATAACGAATGTGTTGCTTCTAAGTGCCGGCGATATTTTCTCAGGTAATCCGATTGTAGATCAGTTCACAGAGAAAGGTTTTCCAATCATCGACATAATGAACAAGACAGGATATGATATTTCCGTAATTGGAAATCATGAATTCGACTATGGTGTATCAATCCTAAACGATCGAATGAACCAGGCAACATTTCAATGGGTGTGTGCGAATGTAGATGCTTCCTCCAGTGTTTTGATGCAACCAAATCCGTATACCAGCATAACCGTTGGAGATCTCAAAGTGACCGTATTAGGCTTGGTAGAAACCGATGGGAAACCCAATGATGTAATCCCTTCTACACACCCCTGGCGAGTTTCGGATTTGACTTTTCAACGATACAATGATGTGATTTCCAATTACGAAAACCTCAAAACTGAAGAAGACGCAGACCTTTATTTGGCGCTAACGCATCTTGGATCTTTTTCGGACTTTTCAATCGCAAGAGAGTATCCATATTTTGATGCCATAGTTGGCGGACATACAAATGATCTGAATGATGGAGAGGAAAATGGTATTCCGGTTGTAATGGCAGGAGGTAATCTATCTCACTTGGGAAAAATGGTGTTGACCATTCAAGACCGTGAAGTCATTGATTACGAAATCACTTTGATTGACCTGGAAAATTACACCGATGTAGATCAGGAACTGGAAAATTCAATCGCTGCGTACAACGATGCCCCGGAATTCGCCGAAGTGGTTGGGATTGCAAATTCTCATCATGATCGCAACGAGTTGGGTTGTTTCTATACCACTGCTTTGAAAGAATACATGCAGGTAGATTTCTCCATTCAAAATGGAGGTGGGATCCGGGCAAGCATCGATGAGGGAGATATTACTAAACATGAAATCTTCAACATGGACCCATTCAATAATGGAAGTGTAGCTTTTACGATGACCGCACGAGAAGTAAAAGACTTTTTTATTGATTCGGGAGCAGGCCTTCATGTTTCCGGAATAAGTTTAGTTCGTTCAGGAAATGATATTCAAATTTTCAATGAAGAAGGAATGGAAATTAGCGATGAGGTTGAGTTAACACTTGGAACCAATGATTTCATCCCTTCGGTATATGACGACTACTTTTCTCTTGAAGAGGCTGATCTAAGAGAATTAACC
>JANQEC010000232.1 GCA_028278585.1 Cyclobacteriaceae bacterium
CACCATCTTTGAATATGGGAATTGGGATGGGGTATGTCACCACTGAAAACAGCAAGTCTGAAACCGAAATAAATGTGGTGATTCGTGGCAAAAACCTGAAAGCCAAAGTGGTAAGGCCTCCATTTCTAAAATGAGAACACTTGAAGTTTGTCTATCACCTGAGCTGATCCATCAACATCAGCTAGAGGGGAAAATTGTGGTTGTTGTAGACATTTTCCGAGCTACTTCTTGCATTGTTACCGGCCTAGCCAACGAGGTTGTAGCTATTAAACCAGTGGCAGAAGTAGAAGAATGTAAAAAACTAGGTGAGCAAGGCTACTTAACAGCAGGTGAACGTGGTGGTATCAAAGTGCCAGAGTTTGATATGGGCAATTCTCCATTTGAGTATCAATCTGAAAATGTTAAAGGCAAGAAAGTTGCGATCTCCACAACCAATGGGTCACAAGCCATTGTTAAATCAAAAGAAGCTGATGACATTATCATTGGGGCTTTTCTGAATTTGGAAGCAATATCAGAATACACCCTGCAGTCGAAGAAAAATGCGGTCATTCATTGCGCTGGATGGAAGGGGACAGTGAACCTCGAAGACACTTTATTCGCTGGAGCTCTTATTGATGAATGTGCGGAGGAAATGAAGCCACAAGGAGATTCCGCCTTATTAGCGCATCAATTGTACATTGGCAATCATGAGAATCTGTTTGGTCTGGCTAAGCAATCCGGTCATGCGGAACGGCTTGTCGGTTTTGGAATAGAAAAAGACCTTGAATTCTGTATGACAGTAGATGAATATTCCGTTGTGCCAAGGCTGGTAAATGGAGAGTTGGTTGGAAGCTGAATACCATTCAATCTTCAATCGAGACTCAGTTCGATTTCACATATCTCATAATTCCCATTTCTGAAACAGGCAATTAAAAGTTTGGTGCCATCTGCTGACCAGCTGGGCAAAGTATCACCATCAGCATTATTTGTGATGCGCACCTGATTTTCACCATTTGCATCCATAATATAGATCTCAGGTCTGCTTCCTTCCATAGATGTTACATAGGTGATTTTATCTCCATCAGGAGACCATCTGGGGCAAAAGTTATGTGTTGGCCAATTTGTGAGCCTTTCAATTCCCGATCCGTCAATATTGATGGTGTAGATCTCATCATCTTCATTGTTGGTTTCATGCCTGGAAAAAAACACCAGTTTTTTTCCATCTGGTGACCAATTAGGGTATACTGAGCGGAAGTCATAAGCGGTTATTTGACGTAAATCTTTACCCTTCTCATCAGCTACATAAATGTTTGGATCATTGTCGGAATTGTATGCTGAAAAGGCAATTTGCTTTCCGTCAGGTGAATAGCGAGCAAAAATGGGTGTTTTATCTAACCCTTCGAGATCGATCTTATTGATTTTTGAGTTTCTTAAATCCAGTTCGTACAATTGATTTTCACCACCTCTACCTGACTCAAAAAGAATTTTCTTGCCTGAAGGATGCCAACACGGTCGGCGATCTTGGGCCGTATCGGATGTTAGTGAGATTTGGTTTTCTCCATCAACATTCATAGTAAAGATGTCCCAGTTGCCATTGCGATTGGATTCGAAAAGGATCGTGGTGCCATCGGGAGAATAACTAGCATATCGATCTTCAGAAGGATTATTAGTCAATATCTTTTCGTCTTGACAATAAGCGCTGGTGACGCAAATTGAAAAAACAAGTACATGGATTTCCTTAAGCATTTGATGTATTTCAAAACTTAGTGAATTGTACGATCGTTTTGTTTTAAAGATATAAATTGAAACAATGAACTGGCTTATCACACTTGTTTCCGTTGCTCTCGTACTTCAGATTGTATTGTTTATCATGGGCCGGAGAATTAGAAAAAGAGAAAAGGAAAACAGCATCATCGAAAAGTATAAAATTGACTCCAGGCAAAAGGCATGGCAACTATTGGGAGATACTTCCATTCCTGAAGAAGATCGGGAAAAGATCAGGGTGTTGTATGATGGAGAAGAAGAGGAATCCTAATGCTATTTTTTTAGCGTAACTACATTTACACCAGACAGAGCTCGAAGATAATTTTCGACTACATCTAAGGGAATATCTCCAAATTCTGCTGAAAGAATATTTCGTATTTCTATCACGTCGTTTTCTCCATTTACCAGGTTCAATGCTTCATACGCGTATTCATAACCAGTTCCTCTGGCTCCGGTGAAACTATAAATGGCCGGTACTTCTTTATCGGCTCCGTACTTGTCGAAAAAATAGTCGTATCCAAAAACCGACATTGGACCTTTGATTTTTGCATTACGCTCATAGATACCCGGCGCTTTACGTGTGGCCAGCGTATACTTTTCGCCCTCACCAATGGTATGTTTGAGATTGGTAATAAATCGAATATAATTCAACTCAACTTCTGAGGATACGGACACAAAAGGCTTTAATGAATGAAATGCAGCTATTTCGTTTTTCCAGAAATAGTATTTTGTGTTTGCTTGTTCCTTTTCAGATAGGGTTTGGCAATAGTCAAGTAAAACAGATGTTCTTGTCAATAATTGTCGCTTCATTACTTCAATGATTTGTGCAGCACTTTCTGAACCCATGCTTGCGATATAATAACCGGATGCGGCACCAATAAATCCAGAGCGTTTTAGTTTAGTAGGATCGATATTGCCGGCTTCATCATAATTGGTGTGAATGTACCGATCTGGCCAATCGTGTAGATAAATAGAGGGAATTTTGAAAGAACCTTCATTGAATACCTGGAAATCGCTTCCCATATGAAATTCTCCCATTACTGCGTGTAGCGCTTCTTTGCCTCCTTCTTTGGAAACAATCGGGTAAGGAACAGACACACCACTTGCATAGGCATTGGAACTCCGGTTCACAAAAGAGCCAAAAGCTGATCCTATGTCAGTGATGAAACTAGGCAAGCTCATGGGGCTTTTCGATACATGGAATATCGCCTTGGTTTCTGGCCCACCTCCTACCATATCCATATGGATATTGAATTTTGTTTTTTCAGCATACTCCGGCTTGAAGTTAAGTAAGGCTGTAGTTCCTTCGATTTCCGGAGACCAAATAAAACGCAACGTCCGTTTTGGTTTTTCAATCTTATTCTCAGCGATGAGCTTGTTTAAAGCTCTGGCCACTTCAAGAATGGCCATGCACCCACTTGCATTATCATTGGCACCCGGTCGCGGATGGTCCAAATGACAGGTATAGGCAATCTCTTCGTTTTTCAATTTCGGATCTGATCCTTCAATGACAGCTGTAAGAATGTCATATGAGCCTGGTGATTGCCCGGCTACTACTTTTGCATGCAATCGAATTGATTCTTCGTTCTTTAATCGTTGTTGAAAATTCCTGGCTTGTTTTAAAGAAACCATAAAAGCAAACGTCTTGGTCTCTGAAAATGTACCAAGATGGCCCCATCGGATCAGGTTTTCGTTTTCTTTCCACCAGGCAGTCACTTGGTTTTGTGCGTAACTTATAATACCTACAGCACCGTATTTTTCAATGGCCAAAGGGACAACTCCTCCAGGTTGAGATGATGTCAAGACTAGTTTACCATTTACATTCTTACCTTCATAATCAGCTTCTGATGTTCCTGCTCCTATATCAGTAAGTTCAGCAGTTACCTCTCCTGAATGACTGTCCTGAGCAACTACAATTGGAATGGATTCCCAGTCAGCAATTTTGGTCTTCTGTCTCCAGTCGCCATCCTTCATCTCCATTTCCCATAGTTCGGCAAAATCCACATTCCATGCAGGTCTGGACTTTTGGGTTCCATACATGATCTTGCCATCTGCTGGGATCTTGATCACCTCAATCGATTGCAGTTGGTATTCCTCAAGTTTTCTTTTTATGAAATCAATCGCTTCATTATAATCATCGGATCCACGCATACGATGTAGCCTGGATATGTACTCTAGATTCCGTTTGGTAGATTCACCTGAAAGTTCCTGGTCAAGGTGTTGAACCAACTTTTCCTGTCCTAGAGGGATATTTTGGCTATTGGCGATCAAACTTGTGAAGAGAAAAATGGAATAGGCTAAGGTCTTTATGGAATGTTTCATGGTTAATTCAGTTTCACTAACTCACTTACTGTTCCTCCTTTTTCTGAAGCTATTGTCAGCTTGGCTGTGGCATTGCTCCCTGTAATTTTAATACTGTAAGTTAAATTTCTTTTGCTGTCATCAGACGAGTCGTTGCTATCGCGGCTTCCTTTAATATGGCCCAGATCAGTTCTCAGATTTCCTGATACCAGCTCAGCATTTGTGAGTTCCAGTATGGCTCGAACAGGTTGGGCAATGTTGGCATCCAGGGCTCTTTGGGTGATGTTAGTTGGGAGGTAGCCAATGTTTTGAACTTCTGTGGTTAGCTTGACTATTTTATTATTTTCTATAGTTATCAGCTCAGTATTATTCAGACGTATGAGCGGACTTGTTTCTGCAAGCCATAGCATCCATTCGACGTATTTCTCAATTTCAGATTTCAGAAATTTGGTTGGCGGATTTTGGAAGGTGAACTTTCTGTTCCAGCCACCTATTTCCACCTTACCCAGTTTTGGGTGGTTGTAGGATTTCCAATTGACAAATCCCTTTCCGTTTAGGTTTTCATCATTCCAGGCTAGTCGGTCAGCTTCAGTTACATCACCATCCCCGTTTGAGTCTTTAACAAATCCGCCCCAGAATTCCGGCACGTATGCGACAACCCCAAAATCCCAGTAGGACCAGCTAATCAGTGTTCCATGCCGATGCAATCGAGGATTGCTATAGCTGGGGATGACGCGCTGGCCTGTGGTAGTATTGTACATATTTGACAATTCCAAAATCAATCGTTGGTCGGACATGTTATAGTTATCCCAATTTGTAGTTGAAGGAAGCCGGAAAAGAAAACCTCCCGAAGTGTGTCCATGAAAAACACCGGTTATGTGCCTTCGGGAGTTTATAAATTCAATCGTAGCTCTTGTCTCAGGTTCTGACAACGGATACGGACCAGCTCCTTTTTGTTCGAATTCAAGTCCCCAGTTCCTGGGAAAGTTGCGGTTCATATCTATCCCACCTACTCCATCTTCGTTGTACTTTCCATCTTCATCATTGTCGATTCCTTCTGTATAAATGTCATAGTATGTTCCACCGCTTTCTCCAATTTCCCGATCATCCATTATCCTGGAGTCAGCCTTGTTGATCTTAAATTTTCCGTTTTTATTGATCACGCGCATTTTGGTGATAATCCCGTCACCATCCAGGTCTTCTCCAGGATCTTCATCTTTTAATCCATCAAAATCTTCATCATATGGACGTGGTGTACTTCTTAAGACAGTAGGTGTAAGTAAGGCAAGATCAGCACCGTCCGGGTTAAACTTGGGCCGAACATAGATAACTCGGGTGTCAACCAATTTTTTAATACGGTCACTTTTATCGTAGTTCGAAAGCAAGTGCCAGGCATAGTATAATGCCACCTCCGCACTTGTCAGTTCACCTGCATGAATGTTTCCATCATAGTAGTAGGCAGGTTTGGTCTCAGGAGCACCCGTTTTTTTATTGGAAATTTCGAGAAC
>JANQEC010000115.1 GCA_028278585.1 Cyclobacteriaceae bacterium
CTGTATGCTTCTTTTAAGAATGATTCTGTATTCTTGAAAGCAGAATTACGCATCTCGACTTCAAGAAGGAAGATTCCATTCAATTCGATAATTGAGAACAGTTCACAGAATTTCTCCCACTTGATTAAACCCTCATATGGCAGCATGTGATCGTCATTTTCACCAAGATTGTCAGAGATATGAGTGGCGATTAGACGAGATCCATAATGTTCCAGTATTTTTAGTGGATCAGGCGTCAGGTTATCATGTGAAGAATCGTAGCAGAATCCATATTTATCGCTGCTAATTTCATCCAGAGAATAACTCAACAAATCTGTGCCTAACTTCTCAGGTACGTTTTCAATGGCAAGCCTTACATTCTCATTTCCAATATAGTCAAGGATTCTGTTCACTCTTTCTGTCAGGTGGTTCTTTCGAGCATCAAACAAATCAATCGCATCTACAGCAATCGGGTGGAATATAATGGTTCTTACTCCTAAGAATAGTGCAGAATCAACACAGCTTTTGAAGCAGTCAATAATTTCCCCATCAATATTGGGATCCGGATTGGAAAAATCGACGCCAAAGAAGGGGGCATGGATAGAACAAATCCCAAGATCAAACTGATTCAGAAGCTTCTTCAAATTGGTCTGGCCGCTACGATTTAGGTAATCAGAATGGTCAAGCCTACCCCCACCAAGAGAAATGTGGGTAAAACCAATCTCTTGTACTAATTCCATTTGTTTTTCAATGGGGACATCATAATTGAAAGTCGTACCGATTGAGATGTTCATGAGTATTCCTTTTTTGTTTATTGATAACGTCAGTTGTTAGCGTATTCAAATCTCAACATGCTTTTCTGAATATCAAATCAATCTATAAACCAGATATAGTAATAGTTTAAGGATACAGTTTTTTCAATATTTCGATATGCAACCGCCATAACGGACAGAAACTATCCGATCACTTTCTTTAGATATGCCTGCGGTAAGTGTGGTATAATGTATCCTAACAATTCTTAGAACATAAGAAAACGGGGATTGAAGAGCATGACAGAACAGCCGGATCCATGTGTGAAGCGGTATGGACAAATAGCTGTTGAGAAA
>JANQEC010000311.1 GCA_028278585.1 Cyclobacteriaceae bacterium
TTCGTACAAATTGATTTCTTGCAGAGCTGGGAAGACATCGAACAATTTGGTATTGTGCCAAGAGTTAGCTCGAACTTTCACATTATATGGGGCGAAACCAACTTTTTTCAAACTGGCCAATTTCGCACCCAAATCTTGCAAAGCGAAAACAAATTCTGAGAAAACTCGTTCCTCCTCGCAACGCCATTCGAATTCTTCCAAATTTGTTGAAATTTCAGCAACAGCTTTTGCCAACTCTCTTCGTGAAATCATCTTATGAAAACCGTGCAGTGAAAGTACAGAGAGTTGACTGCATCCAGCTAATGCTCTGCACAAACACTTCCCCATTCCGCTCAAGTGATGCTCTTGTGAACCAGTCGTGATGTTGACCTCAGCTTTATCAGGAAATGTTATCTCAAAAGTTTTCAAATTCTCCTGAAAAAGTTCCATACACCGAGCCAGACTTGGAATCGAATTTTCCAACGGTGTGTCCAATATTGCGCATAAGTCAACTGAAAATGATGTGATACTACGAGCAGATTGGCTCTGATGATCTGCCACTGCTTCTATCAGTTTTACATCACCAGACGCGCAAGTCAAATCAACAGACTGAAGATTTGTGCATCGAGTCCAAAAATAGTCGATGGATGAGAGAAAGTTCGCAGTACGGATTCCGTTAATAATCCAGTAGGATTCATTATCTCGCCAGGTATCTGTGGCTCCAGGACGCCTCTCGATAGTCAAATCTCGAATTTGGCTCCATCCGAACTTCCAGGTCACATTTTGAAAGCCCCGACTCATTCTATCTATATTCACCAGATCCAGATCGGATTCAGAATTGCTGAGAAGATGTTTGAAGATCACTTCCAATGCTGGACTAGGCAAATCACACAAGTTGAACTGGGGCTTATCCTTTGTCATGTCCATTATTTATCCAGTATTCCTCTGCTAGAACATCAGAGACACAAACACTTAATAAGAAATCTTGATCCATAGCTGATTTTCAGCATGTCAAAAACCAGTGTCTACCGCGAACCTAATGTGCGCAAGGTCCTATGTGAAAAAATGCGCAAGGTCCTTATGTGATATTCAAAGTACACAATGGTAGCTAAAGTAAATTAGGTTTTCCCAACACCAAATATTAATATTAAAGTACAAACAACCAACATGAAATTCCTTTTATTAGCAACACAACTTTTCAA
>JANQEC010000348.1 GCA_028278585.1 Cyclobacteriaceae bacterium
AAACAATCCATCTTTCTCGTGTCCGACTTCAGTGGCCAGTGATTTGAATTTTTTAAAATAAGCTTTAAACAAACCATCATCCACTTGTACGTTTGATTCCTCTGCTTCAGTGATCTCTAATTCTATGGCAAGCATAATTTTCCCTCTTTTCAGCTTCTCTGAAACCAGATTTCGGATCTCTATTTCTTTGGTTGAGAATTCCTTTCCATACCTTGGAATCAGGTCCAGGAATTTGCTGTTGAGCGATTTTATTTCCGTTTTGATTTGAAATTGTTGGTAGGTGCGCTCTTCACGTCCATACCCTGTCATGGATTGTTGCATTCTGCAAATTTAAAGGAACGCTAAAAGTCGAGCCCTAGCGAGAAATAT
Organism: Cyclobacteriaceae bacterium; assembly: GCA_028278585.1. Lineage (GTDB taxonomy): Bacteria > Bacteroidota > Bacteroidia > Cytophagales > Cyclobacteriaceae > Ekhidna. The sequence continues at coordinate 370 of JANQEC010000348.1, forward strand.
AAGCGGGTATTTCCAACTTCTCCATCAATGTAAGGACGGGCTGCATCAAACTTTATATAATAGCCGAAAAGAACAGTTCTAAGCCCCCAGCCGAACCCGCCTAACCATGGATTTTGAAACTTGACAATTTCGGCTTGGAAAGCATTTCCTTCGCCAAATGTTTGTGTGATTGATCTGCCATCACTAAATGGTGGCTGTCCTGTCCAGACGGATCCTATATCAGCAAATGCAATGACCTGGAAGTTTCTTAGGAAATTAGATTTTATTGGTGAATTGCTCAGGTATTGAAAGAAAGGAAGCCTGATTTCCGAATTAATAACTAACGCATCGGTACCAAATGCTTCGTTATAATCTAATCCTCTCAGGTTCGTGGCAAATTCATTGAAGAATAGATCGGAATTGTCTCTTTGATTGTCGATGACCAATGGGTCATTTTGTCCCTGCGAGTCACTTTTGGCGAAAAGCCAATTATCCATTCCTCCCAGCATGTAAACTTTTGCTGCCGGACCCATTTGTTTTCCATAAAGTACTCGATTGGCCCATATTATCTGCTTGTGCAACTTTTGGTAATGCCGGAAGTCAAATCGTAAATTGCTAAAATTTCTACTTCCATCAGAGGCGTGAAAGTGAGAAGTATATTCGAGGAGAGCACGAGTTCCCTGGTATTGATTGAACTCCTTTTCTACGGTATTGTCAAATATCAGGGAAGCAGTTCCCCCAATGTAGTTGTGTTCACTGTTGGGTGCGTAACCTTCAGGCAATTCACCTCTTACGACCTGATAATTCAAGTTATTGAAGGTTGTTGTGGTAAAGAATGGTGAAATCTCGGCACGGAACGTGTGAGTGATTGGAACAGACCCTGTCAATTTGACCCTGTTGAGCTTATATTTTAGTCTCACTTCTTCGTCATTCTGATTGCCCTCGATCAAGTAGCTCTTTCTATCAATTCTAAACTTGAAATCCATCCAATATTTCAAGTAGTGAAGCTCAGCAAAAATATCTCCCTGGTTCAGACTGGTTTTGAGTAAGGCCCCACCTTTGATCTTATAGTTTTCCAGGACATCGTTAATTTCTACCTCGGTAAATGCCATGAAATTTCTATAGGGATCCCATAGAAATGATGTGATTACGTTGTTGAATGTAAATCGTGGAACATAAGGTATTGGTCCTATACGTTCCGTCTCTCGTTGAAAATTGCTGTATTTGGTGAAAAAGGATTCCGGCTGGAATTCCGTTTCACTTTCGTCTTCAAACTCGTAGTTATCTGTGTCGATCCAATTAGGGTTTTCTTCTAATTCGTCATTTTCCTCTTCTTCGAAAACAAAATTGTCGGCATCCAAATCGGTTCTGACTGGTTCTTCGACAACTTCCTCTACCTCTTCTACCTTCTTTTGTTTTTCCAACACCCTCGATACCACCATCATAGCATTTTCTCTTCTCTTTCTCGGTGTCTCAGGTGTGAAATTGTTGGTATACAAATCAATCGAGTTGTCATAGAATACTTTTTCTTTTCCTCTGTCGAGCATGGCGTAGGTCAGGCGATCCGGATCAAAGTGTAGGTCATAGCTTTCAATGCTTTTGTCAAACGAAGTGATTTGTATTGAAGTCGAATCAAGGAAACTATATCTGAATAGATTCGAGATGCCTCTCTGGTCACTTAGAAAATAAATTTCATACTGATTTTTGACGTATGGCTTTCTGTCCTCGCTATATGTGT
>JANQEC010000366.1 GCA_028278585.1 Cyclobacteriaceae bacterium
AAATAGAAAAAATGAAGGAGAAAACGAGGATTGATTACACAACTGGTTTTTAACATAAAAAAACACCTCACAATATTGCGAGGTGTTTTTTAAGCTTAAATAACTAACTCTTAGTTAGTATAACCTGTGTTTTGTACCATCAAAGAATTTGTGTCCATTTCATCCTGTGGAATAGGAGAAGTAAGTGATGGATCATCTGCAGCAATAGTTCCAACTGCAGTTCCTGTTCGTTTCAAATCATGAATCAGGAATCCTTCAAACGCAAGCTCTAATTGACGTTCATTTAAAATGTCATTAACATCAACAGTTGCTAGAGCAGGAGCATTGGATCGAGCTCTGACAGCATTGATGTCAGCTAGAGGCGTAGCTCCAGTAGTTGTACTTTCTCGAACATTAGCTTCAGCTCTGATCAAATGCATTTCAGCTATTCTAATGAGGGAAATGTTTGCAAACTGATTGGTGTACTTGGATGTCAAATCCAGTCCATTATCTACACTTACATAGGTAAATGAAGCACGCACATCATTTACCGGGTCATCGAACAATGTAGCATAGCCAGCAGCGACTGCAATATCACCTTGTCGACCACCAGTAGGCTGATCTGCATAATAGATTACCAAATCATTCTCACCAGTTTGGTTTGTGACCTGGAATGCAAAGACATCTTCAACTCCATCAGCATCATTATTGAAGGCTCCGGCAAATGTCGGAGCTAGTGAATGTCCACTATTAGCAATCACATTATTCGCCGCATCTCGTGCACCGGTATAATTTCCCTGCTGTAAGTATACTCTGGCCAATAATGCCTCCGCAGAAAATGCATCAGCAAACTCACCGTTTGTATCCGGAAGCAGTCCCATTGCAGTCGTAAGATCTGAGATTACCTGAGCGTATATCTCAGCTACAGTAGCTCGAGCTATGCTTAAATCAGCAGAATAATCTACAATCCCCGTAGTGTGTAGTGGAACACCAGGTCCACTATTGGCTCCACCAGCTTGCCACTGAGCACCAAAGTGTCTGACCAGGTCAAAATAAGTCAAGGCTCTAAGAAACCGAGCTTCGCCTTCTACTCTGTCTGCTTCTGCAGGATCCTCAATACTAGCAATGTTATCAATTACAAGGTTTACCTGGTTAATGGTCTCATACCCATTTCTCCACATTTGCTCAGCCCAGGTATTACTTACAAGCACTGATTTTTGGAAGTACTCCCTTGGCTGGATAAATGTTCCTTGCCAGGTTAATTGATTAGTAGCTCCCATTAGATCAGAAATTACCTGAAGTTGACCGCCGTAAGAATCGTCCTGACCAGCTTCCTCGTAAGCACCGATAAGGATACCCTTGATGTTTGCTTCAGAAGCCAGAGCAGCTTCAACTGAAATACTCTGAGCAGGCTCGATTTCTAATCTGTCTTCACAACTCCAAATTACAAGGACAGATGCAATAAGTATATATATATTCTTCTTCATTATTCCTTATTTTAAAATTTAATATTTGCACCAATTGTGATAGTTCTAGCGGCAGGTGCCGAATAGAAATCTACCCCTGGACTCGGAACATTTTCCCTTAAAGCATTATCAGATCTGGCTTCCGGATCATATCCATCATAGTCTGTGATAGTCAGCAAGTTAATGGCTGTTGCATATACTCTGACTGATGTCAAACCAGCACCATCAATAAGATCCCTGGGAAGGCTATAAGCTAAGGTTACATTACGTAGCCTGATAAAATCAGACTCTTGTATCCATCGGGTTGAATGACCTGATCCGTTACCTTCACCAAGTCTCGCTTGTGGTACATCTGTAATGTCACCAGGATTTTGCCATCTGTTCATTTGGTCTACAGTCTGGTTATCAAACCAGTCAGCATTTGCAGACTGGAATCGCCCACCAGCGTTGTAGATACTTGCGCCCCATTCTCCCTGGAATGTAAATGAAAAATCGAAATCTTTATATCTAAGCGAACTTGTCAAACCACCTATTACATCAGGTACAGGTGATCCCGCAACGATTCGTGTTGCCGCATTTGGATCATTGGTAGTACCTCTATCAATGGATCCATCGGAGTTTTCAGTATTCAAGTAGTAAAGTGCATCTCCATTTGCAGGATCAACACCAGCATACTCAATCATGTAAAGTGACTGTAAAACCTCTCCTTCTCGAATAAGGTTTCTTCCCGTAACAATATCATTCCCCTCTGGTACGGAAATCACTTTATTCTTGTTGGTTGCGAAGTTCACGCCGAGGTTCCAACTAAGATCGCTACCTTGAATAACATCACCGTTAAGGACTACTTCAATTCCTTTGTTTTCCATACTTCCGGTGTTTCTATTGATTTCCAGAGCACCAGATGACGGAACAAGCGGAACTTCAAACAATAAATCGTCCGTGTCCTTTTTGTAGTAATCAATTTCACCACTCACTCTTCCATTAAACAATCCAAATTCGAATCCGATATCGGTTTGCTTGGAAGACTCCCAGCTTAACGCATTATTTCCTGGCTGTGTAGGAGCAAGTCCAGGTCGTTGGTTGTAAGACACTCCCTGGAATAATCCTCTAGATGGGAAGTTTCCAAGTTCTGCGTTACCCAATTCACCGTAGCTAGCTCTGAACTTCAAGAATGAAAGTGCATTGAGACCATCTAGGAAACTTTCTTCAGAAAGGATCCAGCCAACGGATACTGCAGGGAATGTACCAAATCGAGAGTCGGATCCAAACCTGGAAGAACCATCTCGTCTGATACTTGCTTTAAGAATGTACTTGTCTTGATAAGAATACTGAGCTCTTGCAAAGTAACCTACGAATGAATACGCTGTAGTTTCTCCACCTCCATCAGAAATGGTTGCACCACTATTCACTGTTTGCAAGTCATCTGAAGGGAAATTCTGAGCAGTTACATCTGTAAATCTCCTGTTTCCCTGGTTGTATTCTGTACCAATTACAACATTCAAAGCATGAACATCAAATACCTGATCAAATGTTGCATAGTTCGACCAGATGTAATTTGTGGTTAATACGTTTGAAGCATAAGCTTCTCCTTGAGTAGATTGGAAAGGTACTCTACTTCCATCCCAGCTATCTTCTGTTTGATTGAAGACATCATAAGAAAAATCTGAGTTGAATTTGAGCCAATCAGTAAATTCATACTGCCCATATAGCTTTCCAATGCTACGGTTTATAACTGTTTCATAAGAACCAAATTCATCTTGTAATAGGAAGTTGGCATAAACAGTTCGGGTAAATGGTCCTGATTCTCCGTTTGCCAGATCGGAAGGGCCGAAGTGTGTTGGAGACATTGGAGACTGAGCGATTGCTTGCAAAGGAGTAACGAAAGCGTTATCATTTGCTACACGATCAATAGTTACCCGAGAGAAATTGAAATTGATTCCAGCGGTGAATTTATCATTCACTTTCTGAGAAATATTTGCTCTACCACTGAATCGTTCCAATTCGTTGCTTAGAATAATTCCTTTGGTATCATTGTAAGAAGCGCCAAGAAAATAAGTTGACCCATTGCTTCCACCAGAAACTGAGAAATCAATATCTCTCACATGACCATCCTGGAATGCAACTTGCTCCCAATCTGTATCAACTGCATCTGCAGTACCCCAGGTATTGTTAGAGTAACGATCAAAACGACCTTCGACAAATGTTCTGTCAGTCCAGCTGGCATTATCACCAGCTTCTAAGAATAGTTCTTCATACTGAGCAGCATTCAACCAATCTCTATCATTTGTTGGACGGCTAATTCCGGAAGAAACATTCAAAGAGAATTGTGCTTTTCCTTCTTTCCCTTTTTTGGTCGTGATAATCACAACACCGTTTGCTCCTCTTGCACCGTAAATGGCTGCAGAAGAGGCATCTTTTAGGATATCAATACTCTCGATATCGCTAGTAGGGATTGAGAGAAGTGGGTTTACAGCAGAAGAGTTTTGAGACTCATTGTCATTGATCAACGGCACTCCATCCAAAACGAATAATGGCTGTTGTCCAGCCGAGACACTTGAAGTACCTCTAATGTTGACGCTGATTCCTGCTTCCACTTTTCCGTTTTGCTGTGTTACTCTAACACCAGCAGCTTTACCAGAAAGCGCATTTTGGAAACTTGGAATTGGCACGCCTGAGATATCCTCAGAGCTCAATTTTGCCACATTGTCAGTCATAAACCTTTTGGACTGGGTACCGTACCCAACCACAACAAGCTCTGCCAACTCTGTAGCACTTGAGGCCATCTGAACGTCAATAACAGTTCTAGATCCAACTGTTATTTCTTGTGGGTCCATTCCAACAAATGAAAAGACCAATACGACATCAGCCCCAGATACAGACAAGCGGAAGTTTCCATCAATGTCTGTCGTCACACCATCGGTGGTGCCCTTAATCACAACGTTTACTCCCGGAAGGCCCTCACCCGCATCATCGGTGACTCTCCCAGTTACAGTTTGCTGTGCAACTGCACTTAATGCAAACATGAACGTTAAAACATAAGTTAAAAGTAAAGTTTTCTTCATAACTACTTTTTTTGGTTAATAATCAAGGACGAAAATAGTATTATTTCAATCACATACAACCAATACATTATATATTAATGTTAATAATCAGCATTATTCATATGTTTTTGTGTTTTTTAAAGAATAAAATTGTGCTTCTTTATAAGGTTTTCAAGATGTTTCAAATAATTCCTAATTATTAACAAATTAGATGATCAGATACGCCATTATTGTTGCGGGGGGTAAGGGCTTACGTATGAATGCAAAGAGGCCTAAACAGTTTTTGGAGATTGACGGGAAGCCTATTTTGGTTCATACCATTAGAAAATTTCTAAGTCTACCTGATATCAATATCATACTTGTTTTGCCAAAAGCTCATGTTGGAGAGTGGGATAATATTCAGTCTGAATATTTTTCTTCAAGCAAATTCAAGATAGTGGTTGGTGGAGAAACACGAACGGAATCAGTTCAAGCAGGACTTGATTTAATCGAGGGTGATGGTGTGGTTGCTATACATGATGCTGTGCGTCCCTACGTAAGTGAAGTGTTGATCGAGGATTGCTTTAAATCTGCTGAAGAATATGGGAGTGGAGTTGCCGCTGTTAAATTGAAGGACTCTTTAAGAAAAAGAAAAGGAGAAGATGACTCAGCATTTAGAGATCGAAACGACTATGTGCTTGTACAAACTCCTCAAACATTTAAAATTTCTGAACTCAAGGATGCTTATGATAAGATTGAAGGATCCTTTTCTGATGACGCAACGGTATTTGAGATGGCCAGAAAAAAAGTTCGGTTGATTGAGGGTGACTATGCGAATATTAAGATCACAACCACAGAAGATTTGAGACAAAAAAACCCGTCTGTTTAGACGGGGTTGTTACTATTTGTTTAGTTAATTTTCTAATACTCATCTTCATTAAAGAAGAAGTCTTCCTTAGTTGGATAGTCCGGCCATATTTCTTCAATATTTTCAAATGGCTGACCATCATCTTCAAGTTCTTGAAGGTTTTCAACAACCTCAAGTGGTGCTCCTGACCTGATGGAAAAATCAATCAACTCATCCTTGGAGGCAGGCCAGGGAGCGTCTTCTAAATAAGATGCAAGTTCTAATGTCCAGTACATAATCTACCTTCTATTTAATGTCCTTTCTAATAATGCGCGCAAATATAAATTTATTATACAAAAATCAAATTCTTAATTATTTACCATTAATAAGAAAGATAAAACTCATACACTATTCAAAAAAGAAAAGTTTCCAAAAAAGTTAAAAGTCGTCGCCTTCAACCCAATCGAGAAGCTTCTCTTTGACCGTGATTTTTCTTTTTTGAGCTTTTAATTTTCCTTCCACCATTTTATTCATTTTTCCATCGGATGTGGTGAAGTTGGAAGAATTTTCTTCAAAGATTTTTAGCTCTTCTTTATCTCGGGAGATTAGATCTTTAATTATACCAGTTCGTATGGTTTTTTTCTTGCTTCCTTCAATACTGGAAAAATCCGGGAATCTCTTATTCGCTAGCTTATTGACGAATTCCCTTTCAACCAAAAGTTGAATAAGTTCTAATACTTTCCCTTTATCGGGGTTCTTTCCTTTATCACGGAACACATTTTTCTTGATTTGATCAAGCTCTGTCTTATTAAATATAGATTCCCCCTTCTTGATGGATTCAAGTGAATGCAAGACTTTTGAGTAGTCTACGCCAGATTCCTTTGACTTAGTCTTAAGGTGTGCATTAAATTTTTCAATTAGTGGAGAGAAGATTTCATTCGGAACTCCTCCCACACTTTTCCATTGCTCTCTGAGGTTACTTACTTTTTCAAATCGTTGTTTCCCGTATAATTCATTTGTCTTTTCAGCCTCGACAACTAACTCTTCGTATTGCTTTTTTCTAAGCTCGATGAGTTTTTGTTTGTCTTCATAGAAGCTTTTCTTTCGATCAAAAAAACCTTTGACTATTTCCCAAAACTCGGCTTCAAGCACTTGATTTTTGTCTTCTTCTGCATTGCCGGTTTTAATCCAACGAGCTTTTAAATCGTTCACTTTCTCGGTCCCCTCTTTCCAGTTGATAACTTCAACAGCAACTTTTGCTTCCTCTATTAATGCTGCTTTTATGTCTGAATTACGTTCCCTGTTTTTTTTGATAATATCAGTTACAAGAGACTCATATTTAGAAACCAATTCATGAAGAGACGCATAGTCCCCCAGACCGTCATGTTTAGGCAATTGCTCCTTAAGATGTAAAAGCTTCATCAAAAAAGACCCTTTGTTTTCTGTTGAGTCAATCTTTGCAATTACTTCGTCTATTTTCCTTTTGAGGTCTTTATATCTTTCTACAAAAAATGAAGCCGAAGTTGCAATGTTGCCATCTCTTACCTCTCCAATTTCACGATCTGGAAAGTCGGACCATCCAGATAGGTAAAGCTTTCCATCTTTTTCATAACCAAAAGGGACATCAGATTCTTTCAAGGGGAAGTGTAATTTCTAAATGGGTGCTATATTCGATTACTAATCAAACTTAAGCATGTCAGACGAAAAGATCATCTTCTCTATGTCGGGGGTTAACAAGATCTACCCTCCACAAAAACAAGTACTTAAGAATATTTATCTCTCTTTTTTCTACGGAGCGAAAATAGGTGTTCTCGGACTAAATGGAGCTGGTAAGTCTTCTTTGCTTCGAATAATTGCGGGAATTGACAAAGAATTTCAAGGTGAAGTTGTTTTTTCCCCGGGATTTACTGTGGGCATGCTAGAACAGGAACCCGAATTAGATCCCGAAAAAACAGTCATTGAGGCGGTAAGAGAAGGTGTGAAAGAGGTCAATTCATTGCTTCAGGAATACGAAGAAGTAAACGCAAAATTTAGCGATCCTGAAGTTTTGGAAGATCCTGACAAAATGAATAAACTCATCGAACGTCAAGGAGAGATACAGGAAAAACTAGACGCTACCGGAGCCTGGGAAATTGATCATAAGCTTCAACGTGCAATGGATGCACTTCGGACTCCACCAGAAGATGCAATCATTAAAAACTTGTCTGGGGGTGAAAAAAGAAGGGTTGCACTGTGCAGGTTATTACTGGAACAACCTGATGTGCTTCTTTTGGATGAACCAACCAACCATTTGGACGCAGAGTCTGTATTGTGGTTGGAACAACATTTAAAGCAGTATGAAGGAACGGTCATAGCCGTCACTCACGATCGTTATTTTCTTGACAATGTTGCAGGTTGGATCTTAGAATTGGATCGGGGCGAAGGAATACCCTGGAAGGGAAATTACTCAAGCTGGCTGGATCAGAAACAAAAGCGGCTGGCACAAGAAGAAAAGCAGGAATCCAAAAGACAGAAAACACTTGAGCGAGAGCTGGAGTGGGTGAGGATGACCCCAAAGGGCAGGCAAGCTAAGGCTAAAGCGAGGATAAGTGCTTACGACAAACTGCTAAGCCAGGAGGCCAAAGAAAAAGAGAAAGATCTGGAGTTGTACATTCCTCCAGGACCAAGGCTGGGCGCCAAAGTGATAGAAGTAAATGGTGTTTCCAAGGCGTATGGAGACAAGCTACTGTTTGAAGAACTCACATTTAATTTACCTCAGGGAGGAATAGTTGGCGTAATCGGACCAAATGGAGCTGGTAAATCCACGCTTTTCAAGCTAATTACAGACAAAGAAAAACCTGACAAGGGAAGTTTTGAAGTTGGCGAGACAGTTGTTATGAGTTACGTGGACCAGGAGCACGACACGCTGGATCCAGGCAAAACCGTCTATGAAACTATTTCCGAAGGCAATGAAATTATCGACCTGGGAGGAAAAGAAATGAATGCAAGAGCCTACGTAAGTAAGTTTAATTTCACGGGTCCGGATCAGGGAAAAACTGTTGACAAACTTTCTGGTGGAGAAAGGAACCGAGTTCATTTGGCACTGACCTTAAAAAGAGGCGCCAACCTCATTTTGTTGGATGAGCCAACCAATGATCTTGATGTAAATACTTTGAGAGCATTGGAAGAAGCCTTAGAGAATTTTGGCGGGTGTGCCGTTGTTATTTCCCACGATCGATGGTTCCTGGATCGAATTGCAACTCACATTTTAGCCTTTGAAGGAAACTCTCAAGTGTATTGGTTTGAGGGCAACTTTTCTGATTATGAAGAAAATCGGAAAAAGCGGCTGGGAGATGAGGAACCCAAGCGTATCAAATACAAAAAACTAATGGCCTAAACTTAAATCGAAAATAACCAAAACCTAATCAGTATGAAGAGATTAATATTCACTCTGGCGCTTGTTATAATAACCTTCATGGTTTCAGCCCAGCGAACACTTATACATGCAGGTACCCTGATAGATGGGATGTCCAAAAAAGCAGAAAAAGAACAAACAATCATTGTGGAAGGGAAAAACATAGTTGACATCAAGTCAGGCTACCAAGCGCCCGATTCAGGAGATCAGGTCATTGACCTCAAGGGCAGCACGGTTATGCCAGGCTGGATAGACATGCATGTTCATGTTGAAGGAGAGACAAGCCCAGACAGATACATTAGAGAATTCACAGAGAATCCTGCTGATAAAGCATTGTTTGCAACGGACGTTGCCAAAAGAACACTGATGGCAGGCTTTACGACAGTTCGCGATGCAGGCGGGAGCGGAGTTAATGTATCGCTAAGGAATGCGATTGCAAAAGGATACGTTGTTGGTCCCAGAATATTTACTGCAGAAAAAGGACTTGGTGTGACCGGCGGTCATGCGGATCCAACGAATGGGTATCGTGCAGACCTCAAGGGAGACCCGGGCCCGAAAGAAGGGGTAGTCAATGGCATTGCTGATGCAAGAAAGGCGGTACGTCAACGCTATAAGAACGGTGCGGATTTTATTAAGATAACAGCAACCGGAGGAGTATTGAGTGTTGCGAAAGACGGATCCGGACCACATTTTAAAGAAGATGAAATTGCAGAGATCGTTTCAACAGGAAAGGATTTTGGTTTTCATGTTGCTGCTCACGCACATGGAGATGAAGGTATGCAGCGAGCAGTTAGGGCAGGAGTTAAAACGATAGAACATGGGACATACATGAGTGAAGAAACTATGGATCTGATGATAAAAATGAATGCCTACTATGTGCCTACTATCACGGCTGGGATGGAGGTCGCTGAGAATGCCAAGAAGCCAGGGTATTTTCCTGCCGTTGTTGCGGCAAAGGCCAGAGTGATTGGCCCTCAGATTACAGCGACCTTTGCTAAGGCGTATAAAAAAGGAGTGCCGATAGCTTTTGGAACTGATGCTGCAGTTTTCAAACATGGTGAAAATGCTCGGGAATTTGGTTATATGGTAGATGCGGGCATGCCTGCGATGGAGACGATCATATGTGCTACTTCAACCAATGCAATGATCTTAGGGCAGTCTGATAAGTTTGGAAGTCTGAAAAAAGGATTGCTCGCAGATATAGTTTCGGTTCCGGGAGATCCATTAGAGGATATATCGGTAATGCGAAACGTCAACTTTGTGATGAAAGAAGGAGTGATCTACAAAAGTGAGTAGGACTCTTGATCTTAAAGATTTCAATTTTTTTAACCACTATTCAATTTTAACATCCTTTAACGAATACTGGCAAGGATGTTGCCCCTACTAAAGCCGTAAGGTTATAGATAGTGGTAGTTTGAGTTTTGGTTAGTTGGTATCCCGTCCTACGCAGGACGGGATTTTTTTTTGAACTTTAAGTCTTAAATAAGCTGTTAGATTCGTCAAGATGTATAAATTGAAGAAAAAAGAACCTGGCGTTTGGAATCAGCAGTCATTACCAGTCACGATGTTCTAAAGGCATTTAAGCAAACAAGAGCTCAAACGGAATTTCTTTGCGAAACTCTGGAAACAGAAGATTTTGTTGTCCAACCCATTGTTGATGTTAGTCCAATCAAATGGCACTTGGGTCACACCACCTGGTTTTTTGAAAATTTTATCCTGGTTCCTGGCCTGAAAGATTACAAACCTTTTCACCCAAAATTCAATTATATCTTCAACAGTTATTATGTCGCTGCAGGTGAGCGATGGACACGAGCCAACCGGGGCCAACTCACACGTCCTACAGTAAAAGAAATTTTTAGATATCGTGAATACGTGGAGGAGTACATGGTTTCTTTTATGGAGAAAAGCCAGGTATCTCCGGAACTACTTAAAGTAATAGAGCTGGGGATCAATCACGAGCAGCAACATCAGGAATTATTTCTGTATGATATCAAAAGAATCCTTGGAGATAACCCGCTCAATCCAGTATATCGGATTTCCGAAAAGGCTGAAAATGTAGGATCAGACAAGAAATGGTTAAAGGTCGAGGAAGGACAATATTTAATCGGGCATGATGGAGGTGGTTTTCATTTTGATAATGAAAAAGGAAGACACCAGGTGTTTCTTCACGCATTTGAAATTGAGTCTGGTCTTGTCACAAATTCAGAGTACATGGAATTCATGGATGCTGGTGGTTATGAATCTTTTCAATACTGGTTGCATGAAGCCTGGGATTGGGTTGGCAATGAAGGGATAAAACATCCGAGGTACTGGGCTAAAGAAGAAGGTGAGTGGTGGCATTACACGCTGGGAGGATACGAAAAGGTCAATCCGGATGATCCGTTATCTCATGTTTCATATTATGAAGCGGATGCCTTTGCCCGATGGAAAAAATGCAGGTTGCCTACCGAACAGGAGTGGGAGGTGGCATGTGAAAAATTCAGCCCTGAAATCTGTAACACATCCAACTTTGTTGAATCTAACTTCTTTAAACCGGTACAATCTAAGGATTATGGTTTTTTGGGCAACCTCTGGGAATGGACCTCTAGTCCTTATGTTGCATATCCATATTTTGAGATTGCCGAAGGCGCATTAGGAGAATACAATGGGAAATTCATGGTAAATCAAATGGTTCTTAGAGGCGGTTCATTCGGAACTCCACAAAATCACATAAGGCCGACATATAGAAATTTTTTTCACCCGCATCTGAGATGGCTTTTTAGTGGAATCAGGTTGGCGAAGCACACAAAATAAATGAATACCAATCACGAGGAATCAATAGTTGATTCACTATCAATTTTCGAAGAAGATGTTCTAAACGGGTTAATGGCTGCAAACAAAAGCTTGCCATCAAAATACTTTTACGATGCAAAGGGCGATGAGCTCTTCCGGCAAATAATGCACCTTGAAGAGTACTACTTAACCAATAAAGAACTTGAAATATTCAACAGTCACCAGCAGGGCATATTGAATACAATATCAAACGGAGAGCCTTTTCGAATCATTGAGCTAGGTGCAGGAGATGGGTTGAAGACCAAGATCCTGCTCAAGCATTTTATGGAATGCGATGTAGACTTTACTTACACCCCTGTTGACATTTCAGGTAATGTTCTTGAAATATTAGAGCGTAATCTTTTCGAAGAAATTCCGGAGCTAAAAATAGAGTCTTATCAGGGAGATTATTTTGATGCACTAGCAGAGATCTCGGCGAGCCCGGAAAAAGATATTGTGTTCTTTCTAGGATCGAATATTGGAAATTTTTCCCATGGAGAAGCCGTCTCATTCTTGTCAAGCTTAAGAGGTCATCTGAAACCTTTAGATATGCTTTTCATGGGGGTCGATCTGAAAAAAGATCCATCAGCCATATTAACAGCATACAATGATTCAAAAGGAGTTACCAGGGAGTTTAATCTCAATCTTTTGGACAGGATAAATGCCGAATTGGGAGCCAACTTCAATCGGGCATACTTCATGCACTATCCCTATTATAATCCTCAAACAGGTGAGTGCCGAAGCTACTTAATCAGCACGATCGAACAGGATGTGAATGTAGCTGGAGAGCAAATTCATTTCAGAGCCTGGGAGGCAATTTTCATGGAGATTTCGAAGAAATACGATGAGGTTCAATTGAAGGAACTTGCAGAAGAGACGGGGTTTAAGATCATACGTTCATTTCGGGATGAGATGAACTGGTTTTCTGATGTTGTCTGGATGAATGATGAGAGTTAGAAAGTGCCCGAGGCGGGAGTCGAACCCGCACGCCCTAAAGGACACATGGCCCTCAACCATGCCTGTCTACCAGTTCCAGCACCCGGGCAGGTACTATTAAAATGCCAATTGTAATTGACAACTTTGCACGTCTATCTTCCGATAGTCCCGATAGTTTCGGGACGGAACCGCCACGTGCGCTGAGGGGCCACAAAAATAGCAGTTCATTACGAATTATTGATCCGAAGCAGAAATAAAAAAGGCTTCCGAAGGGAAGCCTTTTAAAGTTTAAATTAATGTCTTTAGTGCTCTTCTTCTTCCTCTTTATCATGATCAAGTATGACACCATGATGGCCATAACTGTGGGTAATTTTTTCAGTCTGGGCAAGTAGCAATGCTGAAGTAATGAAGACCATGTGAATCACGATCTCCATCACGATTCCTTCTGCACTTGTTTTTTCAACAGCCTCTCTATAATCAATGAATGTCTTCAACAACTGAACCCCCGAAATGGAGGCAAGTGATGTAGCAAGTTTGATCTTCAATTGACCAGCATCAAGATTTTCCAACCAGAGCGGCTTGTCATCATGCATGTCTACGTCGATCCGGCTGGTGAATATGGAATAACCTCCAATCGTCACCATCACAACGAGGTTCATTACCATGGAAATATCCACAAGACTCAAAATACCTAGCATCATTTCTGTTTCATGAAAAGACGCGGTATGGTTGATGATGTGGAGGAGTTCCTGGAAGAACTTATATAAATAAAAGAAGGAAGATATGATCAATCCGGTGTATAGAGGGGCCTGTACCCATCTACTCCAGAACATAAAACCTTCAAAAAAATTCTCGAACCTTTTGATTGGTGATAGTTGGTCGCTCATACTAGTTTAAGTCAATTTACAATCAGACCTGAAATATAGGAACTTTTAATATTCCAGCTCAGAAACTGGCACAAATTAAGTTAATGTTCATCGAATAGTACTACTGTACCCGCCAGATAATCATGTAATCCTTTTTGCTGCCTGTTGAAAATGATGAATACAAACCCTGAGAAGAATAAAAGCAGGGAAAAGACCTTCAGAAAATTTCTTAGAACGATCCGGTACGGTTGCTTTTTTGGATCTTCAATTCCCACATGAATTTTCGCCCAGCGTTTACCAGGAGTAGCTTGCCAACCACTGAGTTCAAAACCGATGTTATAGCCGAAATAGATCAGCAGAAAAATGAGCCAGTCGAATCCAACTTTTGGAAAAAGAAATGTCGATCCGTACAGTAGTAACAACATCGGAAGCAAGTCAACATTGTGGGCAAGCAGACGCTGTGAAAAACCGGCATACCTAATTTCTTTTTCTACCATGAAATAGTTTGATCAAATATAAAAGCTCCTGTTGCAATCTAGTGGCTGATTAAATACTTTTGCG
>JANQEC010000369.1 GCA_028278585.1 Cyclobacteriaceae bacterium
CGGGATATTTCCGGAAGCCAGTTAGCGATACCCAATTCATTATCGGCAAGGTTTTTGAACTTCCGGATCGCTGCAGACTTTTAGCTCTTTAGGGCTCAAACTGTTTTTTTTGTACTAATTACTTAATCATATTAAAAAATGAAAAAACACCTATTAACGATCGCACTTGTAGTAGCTGCAAGTGTTGTCTCTTATGCACAAGAATTTAAAGTAATCACCGTTGTGGAATCCATCGTTCCAGGAGGTCTAGGTAGATCCAGAATGGTGGAAAACAAAGGTGATCTTGATATCAATGAATTTACCACTGAAAGAACCGATGGGAAGAAAAGTAGCCAGGGCGATATTAAGAGAAAAGATGCGAAGATTGACAAATTTGCGGAATCAAAACTGCTCAATTTTTATAGTATCACTGGTATCAATTTTCAAAACATCGCCTCAAACGATGCATTGATATCGTCGAAGCTAAATCAAATGGTGGAAGAAGGATGGGAGCTTACATTTGTCACAAGCGGTATTGAAAGTGATGCTGGTAAGTCTGATGATTACGGGTTATTCATTACACGATTTATTTTCAAAAGATAGTAGCTTTTTAATCCCATGTTCATTTTGGGCATGGGATTTGTTTTACTTTGCCAATCAAAATAAAAGACGAATGAATACCCTTAAGATAACAACAATACTTTCCATTGCTATTCTGGCATTTGGGTGTAACCGACAGGTCACAAGAGTGAGCCCGGATCAGCAAATTGACCTAAGTGGGCGATGGAATGATACCGACTCAAAATTAGTTGCAGAGGAAATGATCCAGGACGTAACCAATCGGCCATGGCACAGTGAGTTCAGGCTCAAAGAAGATAAAAAACCAACCGTCATCGTTGGATATGTTCAAAACAAAAGCTCGGAACACATTGAAGCTGAGACATTTATCAAAGACATTGAAAGACAATTCATCAATACAGGATTTGTTCGGGTTGTTTCTAACTCAGAGTTTCGGGAAAAATTACGCGAAGAAAGAGCGGATCAAGGCGAATACGCCTCTCCGGAAACTCAGGCAAAATGGGGGAAAGAACTTGGAGCAGATTTTATGATGTTCGGTCTTATCACAGCAGTCACCGATTCCTATAAAAGAGAAAAGGTTGTCAACTATAAGGTCAACCTTGAACTAACCAATATCGAAACCAATGAGAAGGTTTGGTTGGGAGACAAGGAGATCAAGAAATTCATCAAAAATTAGTGAATAGTTGATAGTCCCTGGCCCACAGGCTCTAATAAAACCTGTTGACTACTAACTATCGACTGTTAACTTAAAATACATTCCTAATCCCGCTATTATTTTAATGCTCAATCGATATCTATATATCGCCGTATTGTTTGTTTTGTCAGGCTGTGCTTCCTATTATGAATTCAATTATGAATTCAACAAGAATTTTGAAAAAGGAAACATCAATGCTGCACAGGATGTCCTGGAGAAAAATAAGAAGATAGAAAAAAGCAAAACACGCTTCTTATATTATGCAAACAGGGGTGTCGTTTCTCACCTTTTGGGAAACTATACAGAAAGTAATAACTGGCTGGAGCAAGCCTATATATTTGGTGAAGATCACCGGAAAAACTACCTCAATTTTGCTGGTTCATACTTCCTTAACCCAAACCTTATTGTTTATCCCGGCGAGGACCATGAACACCTGATGTTGCTTTATTACAAGGCGCTCAATTTTCTTAAAATGGGTCAATATGATAATGCATTGGTAGAGTGCAGGCGACTGAACAATCGGTTGTATGAACTTGGAGACAAATACATCTCTAAGAACAAATATCAAAAGGACGCATTCGTTCATAACCTGATGGGGATCATTTATGATGCTAATGGCGATTTTAATAATGCATTCATTGCCTATAGAAATGCCTACGAGATTTATGAGAATGAATACCGCACGATGTTTGAGCTTTCAGTGCCTGAGCAATTGAAAGATGATCTTATGCGAACAGCTAAGCTCGCAGGGTTTCCAGAAGAGCTGGACCAGTATGAAGAGAAATTTGGATATAAATATGTCCATGAACCATCGGAAGGCGGAGAACTTGTATTCTTCTGGCATAATGGCCTTGCACCCATTAAGGATCAGTGGTCGATCACCTTTGTAACCCTTGATGAGGGTGGTGGCAATCTGTTTTTTCAAAACGATGATCTCGGGCTTAATTTTCCCTTCTACTACAATTACGATGATGATGACGATGTTAGCATTACAGATCTGAGCGGAACGAGAGTAGCTTTTCCTAAATATGTTGAAAGAGAACCCTATTTTAACTACGGAGATATTGAAGTGAATGGAAATTACTATACACTTGAAAAAGCCGAAGATATCAATGCCATTGCATTCAAAACGTTGAATGAACGAATGCTCCAGGAACTTGGAAAGGGGTTGTTACGGGTTGCCTTGAAAAAGGCGATCGAGAAAAAGGCCAGGAAGAAAAGTGAGACCCTGGGGTTTCTTGTAAGCGCCTTTAACCTGGCCTCAGAGCAAGCTGACACTAGAAATTGGCAAACACTACCACATTCCATTCATTATGCCCGAGCACCCTTAAAAACAGGAGAAAACGTCATAGAGATCTACACGGATGGCCCAAGAAGTGAAGCTTCTGAAACCTTTACTTTTACGGGAAAAAAGGGGGTCACCCAATTCCACAGTTATCAATCCCTTGAAAGTGAGGTAGCTTTCTAAACAATCTTCTTTAAAAAGCTATTCCCTAATTCGGCAAAAGGTTGTATTTTGAGCCCTAATTCACAATCACCCAACTAATGTTTACCGAATACGAGATTGAAACCATGGTTGAGAATCCAGTAATTCTGGAAGCTTCTCAAACATTAAAAAAGGAATTTCTCAAAACTGAAGCCCCATATTTAGAGATCAATGATCATGATTTCTTTTCGCTGGTTATGATGGCTCCAACGGTTGGAATCGCTTTGGCTGACGGGACAATCAGTTTGTTTGAAGAAATAGCTCTCAACAAAAAGGCAAGGAAACTTTCCAAGGGGGGGTATTTTATGAAAAAGGACCCTGTAGTTTACGCCATGAAATTTCTGATTAAGAATTATTTCAACTGGTCGGATAAATTCTTCGGTGTCTTGAAAGTAGCGATCAATACAGCTTGTGATCTTGAAAATGTTACCCAGAGAAGAATTGATACAACCGGCGATGTGGACTATGCTGCCTATAAGAAAGAAGTGCTCAATGCACCTTATATTTTGATCCGGTTTATTGCTAGTTTTTTTCTGGAAAATGATGAGGATATCATAAATAAGGATCATAAAATTGGCAAGTCTGAATACCAGAGTATGCTTCTAATTGGAGAAAAATTAGGCCTGAATAACCTTGTGGTATTTCAAATGTTTTGTCAGACGTTTCAGTAATCTTTTGTCACATTCGTCGTTGGGTAGGTGATGCGAAAATTCAGTGTAGTAGCTTTAGTATTGGTCTTAGTATCGTGTGGCAAGGACGATGTATCGCTTACAGATGTTGATGCAACGATTATTGCCTGGCTGGATACCATGAACGTTGATTCAGCTACCGCAGATGCAAGTGGGATTTACTACTATCCAATCGTCGAAAACCCTGGAGGCACAGCTATTGAAACCGAAAGCGTAGTTTCCATTTATTATACACTCAGCGATCTGAATGGAAACGTCATAGCAAGTCACCAAAGAAGCGATGGTGACTCGTTAATGCTGAAACAAGGTGTATCAGCTGTATATCCGGTAGGCCTGGATCTGGGACTAGCATTCATGAGAGAAGGGGAAACCTTCAATGTTATTGTACCACCATCACTTGGTTATGAGGATCTCACTTCAGGAGCCATCGATAGAACCTTAATCAGCCTTATACAGGTAGAAGTGGCAAATGTTCAAAATGAATCCTCGGTGTTTGCTCAGGAAGCAACAGATATAAGCAATTATGTCATCTCTCAAAACCTTAATGATACCATTACTAACCCTGTTAACTCAGTTGTTACGTTTGCTTCAGGGGTGGCATACAAGCGGCTGGCCAAGGGTTTTGGGCCACTGGCCGTGAATGGGGAAACCGTCATTCTGAATTACGATGCCTTCTTTTTAGATAATGCAGTATTTGACTCAAAAACTAACTTCGAATTCATACTTGGTTCAAATGAACCACGACCATTAGTGCCTGGA
Source organism: Cyclobacteriaceae bacterium (assembly GCA_028278585.1). GTDB lineage: Bacteria > Bacteroidota > Bacteroidia > Cytophagales > Cyclobacteriaceae > Ekhidna. Next base: position 4,187 of record JANQEC010000369.1, read on the forward strand.
TTTGAATTTGGATTAACCCTTATGGCGCCAAACGAGCGTGCGTTGATCCTTGTACCATCATCGCAAGGATATAGAGAGAGTGCTTTGGTTATTCCATCTACCATAATTGCCGATTTGATCGAAGATGCCATCATTCCGGACTATGTTTTGCGAGTGCCTCCATATTCAACCATTGCTTTCGATATCATACGTTTTGATTAATTCTTATTTTTGAAAACAGTTTGGTCAGCCAATTAAAACGATATTTATTACTGCTCATGTTTCTGGTGCTAGGTCCTGCAGTGCTGTGTCAGAGTATTTACCAGAAATACAACATCTACAGGGACCCTGTTAAAGTTTTCCTGAATAAATTCAGCATTACATTGACGACTGGGTACAGTCGTAATACCTACAAACATGACCTTTCAGGTGTTTACTTCTTTCAAAACAGAGTGGAGCAATTCATTTTACCTAATAGTGAAACACTCGGAAGTACGTTCACCGGTTATGACAATTGGTTGAATGCGCCGGAATTGGGAGTAGAAACGTCCTTAGAAGACGAGTTCGATGTGCCTTTTGATTACCTGAATAACCCGGTTAATAATCCACTCCTTGGTAATACCGAATTTCTTATTGATACAGATACCGCAGACTTTGGGTTTAAGGGGACATCCGGCGGGATACCCATCTTGTTGAGCGTTCATTTCAATATTGCAGATTTCAGAGTAGGAGGCGGGTTCTCTTATGAAAAACAATTTATCAAAGAGCTAAAGCCCATTTCTTTTCAAGACCAGGTGAGAGCGTATCAACCAAATTTTAAATCAACACACTATACCAAACTGTTTGGATTAGTCGGCTACCGATTTTATCAGTTTTGGAGATACGATTTTGTTGCAGAATTACAAGTGGGGAGAATCAATGCAGGCAAGCAATTTGAAAAGTCTGCCATTACTCGGGGGACCTTCACGAATTTTGGAGTGAGCATCGAAAACAACTGGTCCGAATACTTCCGGGTGATCATTAAGCCAAGCTTTGATTTTAAAAAGTATACGGTCAACCTTCCCGATGGCACTTCCATCAATCACAGTTATCCCAGTTTTTTCGTCCAGGTAGGATTAAGCATCAACATCCCGGATATTCCGCGCTCTCCAATGAAGAGTGATCATGTGCAACTTAAACACGTTTATACAGACCCAAAAACAGGACGTCTGATGGAAGTAAGAGGGCAGCCGATCTGGAAGAGACAGAACCCCAAAGTGGGCGAAAATCACCGGAAATTATGGCGTTACAAATGGAAGAATAAAAAGAAGCTGAATCCCTACTAAAAACTCGTTTTACACCTTACTTTTCGCTAAATTGCGGTCTGATTTTAAGGTAACCAAAAACTATAGATGTCAGAAGGAGAAATCGGGGATTTACCTCCGTCAGATCAGAATATCATCCCAATAAATATTGAAGAAGAAATGCGTGGCGCGTACATCGATTATTCGATGAGCGTTATCATTTCAAGGGCCCTTCCAGACGTGCGGGATGGCTTAAAACCTGTGCACCGAAGGATCCTCTATGGTATGGATGAATTGGGTGTCAACTACAACAAATCCTACAAGAAATGCGCGAGGATTGTTGGAGATGTTCTTGGTAAATACCACCCGCACGGGGACACAGCGGTTTACGATACCATGGTGCGAATGGCACAAGAATGGTCCTTGAGATATCCGCTTGTCGACGGTCAGGGTAATTTTGGTTCGGTAGATGGGGATTCTCCAGCTGCGATGCGTTATACAGAAGCCAGATTGCGACGAATTGCAGAAGAGCTTTTGGGAGATATACGAAAGAATACGGTTGATTTTCAACCTAACTACGACGATAGTACCGAGGAGCCTTCGGTATTGCCATCGAAGATCCCGAACCTACTTGTGAATGGTGCGAGTGGCATTGCGGTAGGTATGGCAACCAATATGGCCCCACACAATATCTCAGAAGTAATTGACGGTATTGTTGCATACATTGACGATAATGATATTACCGTAGAAGGTTTAATGGAGCATGTCAAAGCTCCGGATTTCCCAACAGGAGCGACCATTTATGGTTACCAGGGCGTTCGATCAGCTTTTGAAACCGGGAGAGGAAGGATTGTGCTCAGAGCCAAGGCTACCATAGAAGAGACCAAGTCTGGAAAAGAACAGATCATCGTATCAGAAATACCATACCAGGTGAATAAAGCTGCAATGATCGAGAAAACAGCTGGCCTGATTGTAGATAAGAAAATTGAAGGTATTTCAGATATTCGGGATGAGTCTGATAAATCTGGAATGAGGATAGTTTATGACTTGAAAAGAGACGCAATTCCAAATGTTGTCCTAAACAATTTATACAAGCAGACGGCTTTACAATCTTCATTCAGTGTAAACAACGTGGCACTGGTAAATGGGAGACCTAAAACGTTAACGCTTAAAGATTTAATAGCTCATTTTGTTACGCATAGGCACGAGATTATTGTTCGTCGTACCCAATTCGAGTTAGAAGAAGCTGAGAAACGTGCACACATCCTTGAGGGCTATCTTATTGCGCTTGATAACCTTGATGCGGTCATCGAACTCATCCGATCTTCCAAGGATCCTGACGAGGCGAAGGAGGGACTTATTAAGAAGTTTAAGCTATCTGAAATCCAGGCCAAAGCTATATTGGAAATGAGGCTGCAGCGACTCACAGGTCTTGAGAGAGAGAAGATCGAGAATGAGTATAAGGAGATCAAAGAATTGATAAAGCGTCTAAAAGAAATTTTAGGTGACGAGGGGATGAGGATGCAGATCATCAAAGATGAGCTTGGTGAGATGAAGGAGCGTTACGGAGACGAGCGAAGATCTGAAATCGAGCATAGTGCAGATGAGTTTACAGCAGAGGACATGATCCCTGATGAAGAAATGGTGATCACCATTTCTCATGAAGGGTACATTAAACGAACACCACTGGTTGACTACAGGACACAAGGCAGGGGAGGTGTAGGCAGCAAAGCAGCTACATCGAAGGATGATGATTTTACTGAACATCTATTCATTGCATCTACGCATAATTATCTATTGATTTTTACTGAGTATGGAAAAGTATTCTGGAAAAAGGTTTGGGAGATTCCGGAAGGCAGCAAAACATCCAAAGGAAGGCCGATCCAGAACATTATTGAAATAGAAAGTGAAGATAAGGTCCGGTCTGTCATCAACGTGAAAACATTAGAAGATCCGGATTACATCAACAACAATTACCTGGTCATGTGCACCAGGAATGGAACAATTAAAAAGACTTCACTGGAAGCATACAGCCGCCCGAGGAGAAGCGGAATCAATGCGATTACCATTAATGAGGGAGATAAACTCCTCAACGTAAATCTTACTGACGGAGACAGTCACATCATCATAGCAAGCAATGCCGGAAAAGCAATTAATTTCCATGAAGCTGATGTACGATCCATGGGAAGAATGGCAGCAGGAGTGAGGGGTATTTCCATTTCCGGTGATGAATTTGTTGTTGGTATGGTTTGTGTAGACTATAAAAATCCTCCTAACTTGCTGGTTGTATCAGAGAAAGGTTATGGAAAACGTTCTGAGCTAGAAGATTATAGGATCACCAAAAGAGGTGGTAAGGGAGTGAAAACGCTCAATGTAACAGAAAAAACCGGACATCTGGTTGCCATTAAAGATGTTGTAGATGGGGATGAGCTAATGATAATAAATAAGTCTGGAATAGCGATCAGAACATCTGTGGATGCCCTAAGAGTAATGGGAAGGGCAACACAGGGTGTTAGATTGATTAAATTGAATGATAATGATGAAATCTCAGCCGTAGAAAAGATTTCAAATTTGGAAACCGATGAAGATGAAATTAATGAAAATGATTAACCCTATAAAACCGACAACTATGAGACAGCTTTTTACCATTGTAGCTGCTTTTGTATGTGTACTTGCATTTGGACAAAAGCCTAATATAAACAAAGCAAAGGCCGCTTTTGACAAGGGAGAATTAGCCGAGGCTAAAGCAATTATTGATCAGGCCATCGAATATGAAAAGACGAAAGATAAAGCTAAGACGTGGTACTATCGTGGAATGATATATTCTTCAATTGATACGAGTACCAATGATCCTGACGCGATGAGAATAGCAATGGAGGCATATGAAAGGACTTTGGAATTGGATCCTACACAAAAGTCCATTAATGAATTTACCGGGCTAGGAATTCAAAATGTAGACTCACAAAAACAGAATTACTACGGGTTCTACTATAACAAAGCCATAGCAAACTATAATGCGGAGAATTTCCCGGAAGCAACTGATAATTTCGAAAAAGCATATTACATCATGCCTTCAGATTCCAATGCAATTCTAAATGCTGCTCATTCAGCATTGGCTGCAGGAAATGAGGAAAAGGCAAATTTGAACTATAAGAGATCCTTGGACGCAGGCATCACAGATATTTCCATATACCTAAGGCTTTATAACTATGCTGTAGGGCAAAAAAATTACGACAGTGCCTATGCTGTTTTAGAGGCTGCCAGGGTGGTTCATCCAAATAATGTTGACATCATGAAATATCAGATCAATATTTTGATTGATCAGGATAAAATTGATGAGGCGAAGACTGGAATAGAAGAAGCCATTTCCAAAGAACCGGACAATGCGGACTTGCATTTTAGTTTAGGTGTAATTCATGAAGAGTTGAAAGACCTGGAAGCCGCCAGAACTAGCTATGAAAATGCGATCGAGATTGATTCAGAACATTACAACTCAAATTTCAACCTGGGGGTTATGGTATTCAATGAATGCAACGTTTTGATCAAAGAGCGAAATGCGCTTAGCTATAAGGAGGAAAAGAAATTTGATGAGTTGACCAATCAAATTGATGAAAAATTGAGAATGGCGCTTCCTTATTGGGAAAGGCTGCATAATCTGAAAAGCGAAGAACAGACTATCTTAGAAACACTTGAATACATTTATTTGAGTCTTAAAATGAATGATAAAGCAGAAGAAATTGGTGGGAAGTTGGATGCACTTAAAGGGGGATGATCCAATCACTTAACGAATCGAAAAGCCACCATAAAGGTGGCTTTTTTCGTTTAAATTGAATCTAAAAACGAATAGCATGTTCAGGTTATTGCATTCAGTTTCAATCTTGATTTTATTCCTCACTTTACCAGGATGTAATAAGCTCCGAAAATCATGGACAAAAGTGGATTATAAAGGTCAATACTTTTCCACACTTGCTGTGGTAGGTCTTAGCACCAAATTCAATGAAAGAAATGATTATGAAACATTTTCTGTTGGATTGTTAACCGAGAATGAGATAAATGCTGTGCATGGAACAGCAGTTTTTCCAATATCAGAGAATAGTGGTTCAAGCATTGAAAGCAAGATCTTAGAAAACAAATTGGATGGGATTTTAACCATAGGCCTGGTCGAATCGGAGCAAGTAGGGGTTCTACCCAAAGAGTACCAGGAATTTAGCAAGTTTTATGCACACAGGTTCACGGAGTTGAATATGCAGAATTACTTAGTTGCCGGGAAGAAGTATGCAATGGAAGCTCTTCTTTACGATTTAACACTTCAGGAAGAAGAAAACCTTGTCTGGAGAGGAGAAATGGCTGTCCTGGACCCGGAAAGCATAGAAGCTAAAAAAAGGTTCATGAGAAGAATGGTCCATCACCTCATTGATGAAGAACTGATTCATATTGCTCCTGATCAGGCTCCATTGGAAGCTGGAGTTTTCAAAATAACCTATCCTTAGTTGATTTTAACACACCTTGAAATCAAGAACGAAACAATAAAAAAGCCCTCCCGGTTTTGAGAAGGCTTCTTTATTCAGTTTCTAACAATTCTTAGCTTTCGACAACAACGTTCACTTTTATTGTGTGATGAACCTCCTTGTGTAAATCAAGTACTGCATTGTATTCTCCAAGCTCTTTGATTTTTGTTTCGAAAGAAATTTTCTTTCTGTCAATTTCAAAACCTTTGGCAGCCAGTGCATCAGCTACTTGAATAGGAGTGATCGCACCAAAAATTTTGCCGCTTTCTCCAGCTTTGGTAGGAAGATCTATAACCATATCTCCAATCTTTTCAGCAATTGCAGTAGCATCTTTCATTGCTTTTTCCGCCTTATGAGCAGCTTGCCTAATTTCCTCGTCAATTCTCTTCCTATTCGAGTTGCTGGCGATAATTGCCATTCCTCTAGGAATCAGATAATTTCTACCATATCCTGGCTTAACGGCTACAGTATCGTTTTTGTAGCCTAGCCCTTGTATATCTTCTCTTAATATAACTTCCATCGCTGTAATTATTTAAGTGAATCTCCGACATAAGGCATAAGCGCCAAATGCCTAGATCTTTTAATGGCCTGAGCTACCTTTCGTTGGTATTTAAGGCTTGTTCCGGTAAGTCTTCTTGGAAGGATCTTGCCTTGCTCATTTACAAATTTCAAAAGGAAATCAGGATCCTTGTAATCAATGTACTTGATACCGTTCTTTTTGAAGCGACAATATTTGTCCTTCTTCTGTTCCCTGTTTATTGGTTCGTTTTGTAATGTCATGATGCAACCTCCTTTTTCTCTTCTTTCTTTTTGTTGAACTCACCTTTTTTCCTTCGCTCATTGTAAACAACAGCGTGCTTGTCTAAGGCAGTTGTCAAAAAACGCATAACTGCTTCTTCTCTCCTAAATTCTGTCTCAAGTTTGATGATCGTTTCCGGAGTTGCCAGGAATTCAAAAAGCTGATAAAACCCAGTGGTCTTATGCTGAATGGGGTAGGCTAGTTTCCTAAGTCCCCAGTTCTCCTCATTGATGATTTCTGCACCATTGCTTGTGAGAACTTTTTTGAATCTTCCGACAGTATCCTTCATCTGAGCTTCAGACAAAACGGGAGTCATAATGAATACCGTCTCGTAATTCTTTTTCATTTGTTAATTAAATTAAGAACTTTTCTTATTGAAAAATGAGCTGCAAAATTAGAAAATAATTGGTAATTGACAATGGAATTGCAGAATTAGAATTATAGGTAGAGTTCGATTTGTGCTCAAGGTTTAAGCCGCAAGCTTCAAGTCTCTTTCAATGTAAAAATCCAAAATCTAAAATCTAAAATCTAAAATCCCCTTATTTCACCATGAAAACTCCTGTTCCCATTAAATAGTCATCGGTATAGACTTCCACTTTATGTTGGCCTACATCGTAATCACTTCCTTTATCATACATATAGGTCACTTGTTGGCTGGTTTTGTCGTAAAGAATTTCCTGCTTTGCGGTGTAGAATAATTCACGTCCGTCGAATGTAAAAGAACCAGAACCTCGGGTGACATCAAACAAGACATTGCCATCAGGAGCTGTAACTCGTAGAAGTAGTTCCTTACCCTCAATTGGAGCGATCTCATTATCGAGTACTGTAAATTGTATTTTCAATTGGTTTATGTGCCTGTTACGGAACTCTCCTAAACGTTCCCTTCCTGAAGCATTTACTGCATATACAGCCAGACCTTCAATCTGTAGCCTGGAAGCTACAGCTACTTTACCCTCAAGTTCCTCGGTATTTTGTTGCAATTTGCTGATGGATTCATTCAGTTCATTCTTTTCTACCTTGAGTGTTGTGTTTTCCTCAACCAGTTGTGTATTCAGAACCTTCAATTCCTCAATTTCCTGATCTTTGATGAGTAATAGTTCTCGATATCCCGAAACACGCTCATTGAGCTGGTTGATTCTTGTTCGTTGATTCCTTTGACTTACCAATAGGTTCTTCTTGTCATTTTCGAGCTGCTCTTTCAGGGCTACGAGCGTATCAATTTCGCCACCGAGTTCTTTGATGGTCTCAATTCTGATATCTAATTCAGTTGAGACAGAATCAAGTTTCAGGTAGGTTTCGCTGATCTCCTGCTGTTGACGTTGACGTTCTGCTTCCAGTTGTTTGTTTTGCCAGAAGAAAAAGATTACCACTGAGAATAACAGGACCAGGATAGCTATTAGAATATGTGTCCTGGTGATTGATTTGGTCTCTGATGATTTTTCAGATTCGTTCGATTGATGTTCTTCCATCATGTATTTAATTGGATTGCAAAACTATTGAATCAATACATTAAAAGCGCAACGTGAAATGTTGCTTTTCTGTGCCTTTGGAGGGAAATAAAATTCCGGCTTGAAAAACATCAATTGACAATGTGAAACGATTGTCACTAATTAAGTCGTTCCAGGCGCTGTTCATGTCTTTAGACCAATAGATATCGTGAATGACAATACACTCGACTTTTTTTGAATGCTCTATTATCTGATCTACTTGCTTTTTTACAACAGACCCCCTGTGGTCAGCGTCTAGAAATATGAAATCTGGTTGATGTCTAACCAGAGTAGAGATGAACGTTCTATGGATATCTCCAAACTCGAATACTATGCTTTTTATTGATCTATTTGTAAACTCTTTTTTTGCCAGTTCTGAAAGAATCGGTGATGCTTCCATGGTTATGGTTTTCTGAGCTGAAGAATGGTCGAGATAGAGCGTATTCACTCCCAATGACGTCCCGGTTTCCAGTGCTGTTTTTGATTGGAGTTCATTTATCAGCAAGTGAAGAAAAGCTGAGAATTTAGGGGCACTTAATGAGCTTTTTGCAATAGAGCTAATGGTTTTTCTACGACTGACATTGTTTTTGAAATCAATGACATCAACAACCATATGATTCTTTTTGAGTGATTTTCTAAATTTTTCAATTTCGGGAATTCTAAATTGAGATGACTTTTTAATGACCTCTGTATAAAGCCTGAAAACAAAGGGTGAATGAAGGGAATGTGCTCCAACAGCCCTTCTACGATAATTCAAATAGCTAATGAGAGTGAAAACAGGGGAACCACCCAAGACATTAGTTGAGTTTGAATGGAACAATCATAATGAACTCGGGAATTTCGACATCAAAAATTTTTCCATCGATGATTTTTTCCATTGTATAGTGTCCGGACATCTTTCCTACTCCTGATCGAAGGTTACATCCTGAAACGTATTGATGGATTTCTCCAGGTTCCAGAATGGGCTGTTTTCCTACCACACCGTCGCCATCAACCTCATGTTTGGGATACGCAGCATCTGATATATCCCAATGACGGGATTTAAGCTGAACTGTATGGCTGCTGTTGTTTTCGATCGTAATTCTGTAAGTGAAAACGAAATGTTCATGCGCAGGCTGAGAATGTTCAGGCTGATAATTCGTTTCTACTGAAACCTTGATTCCTTTGGTTACTCCCGTTATCATTATAGATGTGACAATTTAAAATAAAATGAATTTAAATTGCCAAATTTTACGACTAAGTAGTCAAGATAATGGATGTACGAATAGAAAAAAGCTGGAAGGAAGTTTTATCTAAGGAATTTGCTAAGCCTTATTTCCAATCACTCATAGATTTTGTGAAAAATGAGTATCGTTCACAAAAAGTTTTTCCACCAGGCTCGATGATTTTTAATGCGTTTGATCGATGCTCGTTTGATAATGTTAAAGTGGTTATTGTAGGTCAAGATCCATATCACGGTGATCATCAGGCCAACGGGTTGTGTTTTTCCGTAAATGATGGAATAAAATTCCCTCCATCACTTCAAAATATTTTCAAAGAACTACAGGAGGATTTAGGGATTATACCTCCAAAATCCGGTAACCTGGAACGTTGGGCTGATCAGGGAGTTCTGCTTTTAAATGCAACATTGACTGTAAGGGCTCGTACCGCCGGATCACACCAAAACAAAGGATGGGAAGAGTTTACAGATGCCGTGTTAAAAGAAGTATCCGATAAAAAAGATGGTGTGGTTTTTATCCTGTGGGGTGCTTATGCGCAGCGAAAAGGTGAGTTTTTGGATCGTTCAAAACATTTGGTTTTAAAATCGGCACATCCTTCACCATTTTCTGCGCATAGTGGATTTTTTGGATGTAAGCATTTTTCTCAGACCAACCATTATTTAGATGCAAAAGGTCTAAGGACTATAGAATGGTGAATTGTTATATATACGTGCGAACACATCTTTCACTGAAGATTATTTGGACCTTGCTTATTTTCCTGATTGTCACAGGTTGCAAGAATGACGACGGTATCAATGTTGAACTTGACAATGAAGTAAACGAGTTCATCTGGCAGGGCTTAAGAACCTATTATTTTTGGCAGGAAGAAGTACCAGACCTTGCAGATGATAGGTTCGAAACTTTCAATGAGCTTCATGCCTTTCTCAATCAATTTGCTGAGCCCGAATTACTTTTTAATCACTTCCGTTATTCGGATGATCGTTTCTCCTGGATTGTTGACGACTATAGAGAACTCGATAATGCGTTGCAGGGAATTTCCAAATCATTTGGCTATGAATTCAACCTGGTCAGTATTGGCACAACAAGTAGCCTCTTTGGTTATGTAGAATATGTTCTGCCAGATTCACCAGCAGAAGCGGCGGGTTTGAAACGAGGGGATGTGTTTCACTCCATAAACGGGATAAGGCTGACACAATTCAACTTTGGTCAATTGGTTTCAGGTCTTGAGCATCAGATTTTGTCGCTTGGGGATTTTGAGAGCATCAATGAGGGAATTTTTGATGATGGTACAACTATAGAGATGTCAGCGGTTGAAATAAGTGAAAATCCAATTTTTTTAACAAGGACGTTTGAGGTTGGAGATATTAAAGTTGGATACCTCGTTTACAATCAATTTATTAATTCTTTTCATAGCGAACTAAATAGTGCTTTTGGCCAATTGAAGTCCGAAGGAGTGTCAGAAATGATTCTCGATCTTAGATATAATTCAGGTGGAGCTATCAGCACAGCACGTCTTCTGGCTTCTATGTTGTATGATGATGCTACGGATGAAACTGTTCTTGGCTCAATCATCTATAACTCCAGGTTATCTGATTTTAACTCCGATTTGACTTTCATGGAGGTTGTTCCAATTCTTGATGGTAACAATAATTCGGTAGGAGAGGAAACAATGAATCGACTTGATTTGAGCCGTTTGTTTATACTAACAGGTGAAAGTACAGCATCTGCCTCTGAACTTGTTATCGCGGGTTTGCAACCCTACATGGATCTGACACTAATCGGAACCACAACAGTAGGAAAAAACGTAGGCTCTGTTACCTTGTACGATTCTCCTGACGAAGGATATGTAAGCAAAGTAGGAATCAATCCTAATCACACGTATGCTATGCAGCCAATTATAAGTCAACTTGCTAATTCTGTGGGTTTTACAGACTACGTGGATGGCATTCAACCGAATGTAGAGATCAGTGAACTCGATCATATCAAGAACTTGAGACCCCTTGGCGATGATAAAGAGCCACTTGTGGCAGAAGCTCTCGGAATAATAGCTGGTGTGGGTCGATCATTACCAGCAATCAAATTGGATCTGCAAAGTATCTACAACTCCAAAGAGAATCGCCCGTTTTCAAGAGCCATTATAGATTCTGAAACAGAATTAAACAAATTAACGTTGACAAAATTCCCTTTTGAGAATTAATGCTCAATGAGAAGCGATTCCCATTTTGATTTATATGAAACCAAAAACGAGCGAGACAACTGGTTCAAAGGTTGTCTGTTCATGGTTTTATTCTTTGGTGGTGCAATGGGAATCGTTCACCTGTTGATTTATTTTTTCAGTTAAGACTATTCAATCCCGTTAAACAGTCTTCGCCAACGGATTTTGTTGAAGAAGCTACCATTGGTATCCCATGACATCCAGATGAAGGATGCTTCTCCAACAATGTGATCTTCAGATACAAATCCCCAATATCGTGAGTCCGCAGAATTGTGCCTGTTATCTCCCATCATGAAGAAGTAATCTTTCTCGAAAGTATAACTTGTCAATTCTTGCCCATTGATCGTCAGCTTAGAACTATCAATTTCTACCAGATCATGCCCCTCATACTTGCTTATGGTAGAGCCATACATGGCAAGATTTTCTTCATTCACTTCAATTTTCATCCCGCTTTTAGGAACTGTTAAAGGTCCATAATTATCCCTGTTCCATCGGAAAAACCTTGAATCCGGGAAAATATCTGGTTCGACTCTTTCAGGATCTTCAAATTGAACTTCTACACTTTTCACAAAAGGGAGTGCTTCCAACTTATCAGCACTTTCTTGATCAGTGAATGCCTGATAACCCCGTTTTCCATCAGGTCGTGCAACGGGGTAATACTCCCATATTTTTAGATCATCCCATATCCTATCTCTAATGGATTGTTCCGTTTCAATGAAATAGGTGAACTGCATGAGTGGTGGATTTTCACCGATTGCACCATTGATGTAGACTTGTCCTCCTCTGACTTCAATGGTTTCACCTGCCAGGGCTACACATCTTTTTATGTAATGAGTTCCAAGATCCATTGGGTGGGCACCGCCATCTGCTCTTGTATTATACCGATCGTGTGGGGGGTAATTAAATACCACCACATCGTTTCGTTCAACGACTCCAAAAGATGGCAGCCGGTAGCTTGGAAGAGAAATCCAGGGTAAATAGGAAGGGATTTCAGTTCCCCATATTTTTTGATGTGTCAGAGGTACCTGGAGTGGTGTCTTTGCCGTCCTTGGACCGTATTCAGCTTTGCTCACAAACAGGAAATCGCCTACCAGGAGCGATCGCTCCATTGAGGGAGTAGGAATAACATAGGCTTCCATAAAGATCCAGCGGATGAAGGTGGCACAGAAGACTGCAAAAACAATCGCTTCGAACCATTCTTTTCCAAATGATTTCTTGGTCTTCGGTATTTCAACTGCTTTTCCAAGGTATTTCGTGTCCGTCCAGGCGATGTAGGTCATATAGATAGGGGCGAAAACCACTCCCAAAACCTGGTCAAGATAGGTATACCGACCAAATGATTTCATCAGATCTAAATGCATCGTGAGACCGACGAAGAAGTTAATGACAGGAATCAAAAGGAGTACAATCCAATAGTTAGGCCTTCCAACAATTTCAATGTGAGTGTAGTAGTTATAAAAGGGAACAAAACCGATCCATCCTTGCTTACCTGCTTTTTCAAAAAACTTGTAATAAGCTACTCCTTGCAGGATGTACCAGCCAATTAGAAATATGAATACGAAAACCGGACTAAAGTCGTGATAATACATTTGATAATTATTGAAATTCCTGCGAAGATAATGTCATTGCTGATTTATGAAATCAGACATAGTGAATATTCCATTCTTATTTTTAATCCATTCACCGACAAGTACTGCTCCTTCTGCAAAAACGCTTCTCTGATGAGCAATATGTTCCATTTTGATGGATTCTAAATGTGATGTGTAAGAAACGGTATGAGTACCGGGAACGTTTTCAATTCTTTTTGAAACGATTCCCAATTTGGTATGATCGGCAGATATTTCGTTTATCCAGTTTTTATATTGGTGATTTTCACCCTGGATACCCTCGGCTAAGCGGATTGCTGTACCACTCGGACTGTCTTTCTTCTCTGTATGATGGATCTCTTCAATGCTACAATTGAAATCCAACTTTGACATTTTTTTTGCAAGCCATTCATTTAGCTCAAAAAACAGATTAACGCCAATACTGAAATTTGAAGATTGAAGGAATGTTCCACCTTTTTCGCTGCAAAAACTTACGATCTCATCATATCTTTCAAGCCATCCTGTAGTTCCGGTGATCACTGGAATTTCGTTTTCGATACAGAATTTTAGGTTATGGAAAACAGCATCTGGCTGCGTGAATTCAATTGCAACGTGGGGGGGCTCTTGGAGAAGCAGAGGCAATTGATCTGTAGTTTCGACTACATGAGATATTTCATGACCTCTCTTTTTTGCTACTTCTTCGATAGCCTTTCCCATTTTCCCATAGCCAATGAGTGCGATTTTCATAGACTAAAATCTTAGGATTAAAGATGCTCCCAGTGCTTGACTATTGGCCACTGTATTTTTTATTGATGGCTCAATTGTTAAGGCAAGATCTTCGTTTAAATTGAATTCCTCCAGGTGGGCAGAAACGTGAGCATCCACAATGTTTAGAATATAGAATACGGAACCCAGAATGATCAGAAAATCGCGATTTCTCCTGAAATTGTCCCTGTTCCTGACCAATACAGTTTGCGAACTTGCTATATCTGCAAATGGATTCCCAAGACCATTGGCATTGGAAATAGCAGCATTCCGGAAGGAATGATAGAGGTCATTGTTATAGCTGATGAAATGTGCAAAAGTGGCTAACCCAACATAAATCACGGGAACCTTCCAGTATTGTTTGTTGTAGATCTGACCTAAACCCGGAACTATTGCAGATAGCAGGGCAGACCTTTGAGGGTCAAGGTCAGACACCTCTTGAAAAAGAAGGAAATCATCTTCGGTTTCAATGAATGTAGAATCTGTTATTACTTCAATATTTTGATCTGTTTGCTGAGCAAATAGCGGAACGAAGTATAAACAAAATATAAAGGCGATTAAAACTCTTGTTTTCATAGTGAAATCGAGTTTGCAAACTTCGCGCCTAAATATCTAATAATTCAAGGATTCGGTTAAGATCTTCTGTTGAATTGAAAGGAATTTTGATTTCTCCCTTGTTCTTATCACTAGCTTTAACCGTAATTTTTGATCCGAAATGAGATGATAGTTTCGATTGGAGGTTCTTTATTTCCGGATCAATAGCGGGGGATACAGCTTCTTTCTTTTCAGTTTTTGTTCCTGAACGGACGAGCGCTTCAACTTTCCTGACGGAAAGATCTTGTTGAATTACTTTTTTGAAGATATCCAATTGTAAATCAACGTTCTCGATAGTTATCAAAGCACGAGCATGACCCATACTGATTTGCCCATCTTTAAGTGAGGCTTGTATGGCTGGAGGTAATTTTAATAGCCTTAAGTAATTATTGACAGTGGTTCTGTTTTTTCCAACCCGATCTCCAAGTTCTTCTTGCTTAAGATCACATTCGGAAAGCAATCGCTGATAGCTAAGTGCTACTTCTATAGCATTGAGATTTTCTCGCTGGATATTCTCGATCAGCGCCATCTCAAGCATCTGCTGGTCATTGGCAGTTCTTATGTATGCCGGAATGCTTTTTAACCCTGCCTGTTTGCTTGCCTGAAGTCGTCTTTCACCTGAGATCAGTTGGTATTCATTACCACTCAATTCACGTACAGTAATTGGCTGAATAATGCCCTGAACTTTAATGGAGTCTGCCAATTCAGTAAGTGCTTCCTTATCAAAGTCTGTTCTTGGCTGCCACGGATTTGCTTCGATCTGGTCAATTGGAATTTCATTGATTGAGCTCTTGCTGCCATTTGACTTTGCTGGCATCAAATTTTCTTCTGAATCTTCCAGAAGGGCACCAAGCCCGCGTCCTAATCCTGATCTTTTTTTGAATTTACTTTCGGCCATTACGCTGCTATCACTTCGTTTCTTTCAAGAATTTCTTTGGCTAGATTTAAATAACTAATGGAACCTTTGCTTTCAGCATCATGTGTTATCGCTGGTAGCCCAAAACTTGGAGATTCGCTTAGTTTAATGTTTCGTGGGATCAGCGTTTCAAAAACCAAGGACTGGAAATGCATATTCACTTCTTCAACCACCTGATTGGCCAGATTTAGTCTGGTATCATACATCGTTAATAGAATGCCTTCGATTTCAAGGTCGGTATTCAGCCTTGTTTGAATAATCTTTATTGTATTCAATAATTTACCCAAACCTTCCAAAGCAAAATATTCACATTGGACAGGGACAATAACTGAGTCTGAAGCCGTCAAGGCGTTAATGGTTATTAAGCCAAGAGAAGGAGAACAATCGATAATTATGAAATCATAATCATTCTTCAGTTTTTCGAGGGCATATTTCATCTTGTTTTCACGATCATCAATGTTTACCATTTCAACTTCAGCACCAACCAGATCAATATGAGAAGGTAGAAGGTCCAAATACTTGATGTCAGTGTTTACAACGCTTTTCCTGGGATCAACACCATCAACCATGCATTCGTAAATGCTCACTTCTACTTCTTTCGGATCAACACCAACTCCTGACGTTGCATTGGCCTGTGGATCGGCATCAACCAGTAAGGTCTTGAACTCCAGTGCTGCTAAACTAGCGGCCAGGTTGATTGCTGAAGTGGTTTTTCCTACTCCTCCTTTTTGATTTGCCAGTGAGATGATTTTGCCCATTTTATTTAAGTTAAACGAAGGTGATTGTTGTGAGATCACAAATATATCCAACCGTATTTCAAGATAATCAAGTTGTGAATAAGTTGTGCAAAAAGAAAAAAGAGAGGACCGGAATTTTTAAAATTTGATTTGCGAGATAGCAACTGCCAGGAATGCCCAACCGCAAATGAATCCGAGACCTCCAATTGGAGTGATGGCTCCCAACCACTTAATATTGGTAATTGCGAGGACGTATAGTGAACCTGAAAAAATAATGATTCCTAACATCATTGCATAACTGGATGTGGTTAGCCATTGGCTCGAGTATTTTGTCATCAGGAATCCAATGAACAGCAAAACAATCGTATGGTAAAACTGATACTGAACAGCGGTATTGTAAGTGTCCAGGTTGCCGGAGCTCTCAAGTTTTGCTTTTAAAGCATGAGCTCCGAATGCACCAAGCCCAACAGCCAAAGCGCCCGAAATACTAGCAAAGATCAATACAAGTTTAGCCATGAAGATCTATTTCTTTTTCTTTTGTCGTTGTGCTTCCTGGCTCGCTTTCATTGCCTCTTCCAGGCGTGTTTGAAACTTGGATTTCTTTTTATTCCCACTGTTCTTCCTGTTCTCCTCCAGTGTTGCTTTGATCTTATCTTCATCAATGAACTTTCGAAACATCACCGTTTGTCCATAGGTAAGCATGTTGGAAACAAAATAGTAAAAAGTCAACCCTGATGCATAACTGTTTAGTACAAACAAAAACATGATCGGCATGACATACTGAATGGTTTTCATCGGGCCCTGGATGGTCGTCATTTGACTGTTACTTACTGTAATCAGAATTGTAGAAACAGTCATTAACAGAGTGAATAAACTTACATGATCTCCATAGAAAGGAATCTCAAAAGGCAGGTTTACGATGCTGTCGTAGGTAGAAAGGTCATGTGCCCAGAGAAATGATTGTTGTCTTAATTCTACGGCATTTGGAAAAAAGAAAAATAAAGCAAACAGGACAGGCATTTGGAGGAGCATTGGAATACACCCGCTGAGTGGATTGATACCGACCTTTTGATAGAGCTTCATTTGCTCTTGTTGCGCTTTTTGCATGTCACCTTCATGCTTTGCTTTTAGCTCGTCCAGCTCCGGCTTCATCACCCGCATCTTTGCCATGGATATGTGTGATTTATATGTCAGCGGAGATAGAAGAAGTCGGATAATGATTACTATGATAAGGATGATGACCCCATAGTTATTGATGAATCTTTCCAGGATATGAAAAATTGGAATGATGAGATATTTGTTCACTATTGGCAGTGGTCCCCAACCCATATCCAGGTTTTCCTCAAACTCATCTGTGACCTTCTTAAGTACCGTGTAATTATTCGGACCAAAGAAGTAACTGTAACCAAACCCATTCAAAAATTCGGTATAAGGAATCTTCAACTGCATGGTGGCATTCTTTACTGTAGTAGTATCTCCAATATCTGCTATTGCAGTAACGTAACCTGAGGAAAAGGATGACCTTGCAATAACTGCGGCTGAGAAAAATTTCTGTTTAAAAGAAACCCACTTAAGAGGATTGTTCAATGTAGCTTCTTCTAAATCCGTGCTCCTTTGTGTCAATTCATCATAATCTCCATCCACCTGATAATATCGAACATTGCAATTGTAACGTGCATCTTCCAGTGTGCTCTCAGCTCTTGAGATATTGTGATTCCAGACAAAATCGATATCGGCTGGATCAAGAACATTGTTCAATCCCGATGATTTAACATCGTATATAATTTCAAATCCGGTTGAAGGTATTTCATACGTTTGAGTCAGGTTAAAACTTCCATTGGAAAGGGTATAGGTAACAACTGTTGTGTCATTGGAAGATGATACAGCTGGTTCAAAAGCGACTTCTGAAAGATTGATCTCTTTGCCCAAATGTTTCACCAGCAAGTTTGATGTGGACTTTGAACCGTCCATTATCTTAATTGGATTGCCCAGGTAATCCTTATGATTCTTGAGAACAACCTCTTTTATTTTTCCACCAAGATTTGAGAAAATGACGGATAGTTCATCTGTTTCAATAGTCTGAGTCTCCTCATTTGTAGTAACTGCAAAAGAAAAAGCTCCATATTTGAGTGTGTCTACTGCCTGGTTTTCCCGGATCAAAGAAGTTGGGCTTTCTTCCGTTTGAATTTCGTTTCCAGGTTGTTGTTGTGGTAGCTCCTGAGTTGGTTCTTCTAAAACCGGGGTAGACTCCGGGGCAAAGTACATAAAATAGACTGCCAAAAGTCCGAACATTAGGATGAGTCCTATGTATTGATTTTTATCCATTTCTTAAGATTACAGATTGTTTGTTTGTTTTCTCTCCAACGCTACTTTAATAAATTTCACGAAGAGGGGATGAGGATCTTTAACGGTTGATTTTAGTTCCGGGTGATATTGAGTGCCCATGAACCACGGGTGATCATTCAGTTCCATGATTTCCACGAGCTTCGTATCCGGATTGATTCCTGAAGCTATCATCCCGGCGCTTTCGAATTCGTCAAGGTATTTGTTATTGAATTCGTATCTGTGACGATGACGCTCCTTTATTTTCGTTGTACCATAAACGTTATGTGCCTTGGTTCCCTTTTTGATATGGCAGGCATAGGCGCCTAATCGCATCGTTCCTCCCATGTTTGTAATGGCTTTTTGATCTTCCATTAAATCAATAACTGGATAAGAAGTTTTTGCTACCATTTCAGTACTGTTAGCCTTCCGCTTCTTAAGTACATTTCTGGCGAATTCGATAATTGCGCATTGCAATCCAAGGCAAATACCAAAAAAAGGTATGTTATTTTCCCTGGCATATTGGACGGCATAAATTTTCCCCTCAATTCCTCTTTCACCAAACCCAGGGGCAACCAAAATCCCATCCAGATCTTTGAGCTCTCTGTGTACATTGTCACCGTCAAGATCCTCCGCATGGATCCATCTAACGTTGACCTTGCACTCATTAGCAGCACCTGCATGGACAAAAGCTTCTGCTATTGATTTATATGCATCCGGGAGCTCTACATATTTTCCGATTAGGCCAATTGTTACATCCCCGGTTGGATTCTTGAGCTTTCCAAGGAATTCTTTCCAGTTATCAATTTTAGGCTCTTTCTTATATGAGATCTTAAATTTTGAAAGTACGCGCTCATCGAGTTTCTCTTTTCTCATCAAGAGTGGAACATCATAGATGGTTTCAGCATCACGTGCTTCAATTACCGCATTGATCGGAACGTTGCAAAATAAGGCTAACTTTTTCCTGATGTCCTGAGACAATGCGTACTCTGATCGACAAACAAGTATGTCAGGCTGAATACCTGCTTCCAACAGTTCCTTTACTGAGTGTTGTGTAGGTTTTGTTTTTAGTTCGCCGGCGGCCTTGAGATAGGGGACAAGGGTCAGGTGGATAGAAGCACTGTTTGTAGGTCCAAGTTCAAATCGGGCCTGACGAACTGCTTCAATAAAAGGTAGTGATTCAATATCACCGACACATCCTCCAATCTCAGTGATCACTATGTCGTACTTGCCAGTTTCACCCAGCTTATAGATATTGTCTTTTATCTCGTCGGTGATATGTGGAATTACCTGGACCGTCTTTCCGAGAAATTCACCTTTTCTTTCTTTCTGAATGACATTGTCATAGATTCTTCCGGTGGTGATATTGTTTGCCTGGGAGGTCGGTTGGCTAAGGAAACGTTCATAATGTCCGAGATCAAGATCGGTCTCTGCACCATCATCAGTGACATAGCATTCACCATGTTCGTATGGATTTAGTGTACCTGGATCAATGTTCAGGTACGGATCAAATTTTTGAATAGTAACAGATAATCCCCTGGCTTGAAGAAGTTTTCCGAGGGAAGCTGCGATTATTCCTTTTCCAAGTGAGGATGTTACACCGCCCGTAACAAAAATGTATTTGGCTTTTGACATTAAAATCTGAGAGTTTCCTATGTGTTGTTACGGGATGCAAAATTAGCTCTTTCTACGAGAACGAAAACGGTTCTCAGTAAGGAATTCTATAAGAAATAGAAGCACCGAAGTAACCCAGTGGTTCAACCTCGAAAATTTCGCTGGAAAGTTGGATGGGAATACTGTAGGTATAACTCAAAAGAATGGAAATTCGATTCGATGAGAGAGAGAGAGGAATTGAAAACGAATAATTCAGTATCCCAAACTCTTCGGAATCTATAAATTCTTCCTGCTCTACTCCATTTGCAACTAGTTGATTTAGCTCTGCAAGTTCTTCTGGAGTAGGGTCAATCTCTTCATAGAGGGCTATTACCGTCAGGAATCTGTTCTTTCTCTGTCTTGGGATTTGGTCATTGGTAAGAATATATCGCTTCAGTTGTTCCCTTTGTGCATCTGTGAGTTCAGAAAGTTTGTTGAAGCCTTCAACAGTTATCCTGAACTCATCGGTTACTTGTTCCGTGGTTATTCTAAGTGTGGTTACGTTTCCATTTCCAGCCATAATGGATGCAGTTGGAAATAGGTTTATGTCTTTAAACTTCCCCCACTTTCCCAAGTTAACCGTTCCAGTCAAACTTCCAATGAATCGGTGTGAGGTCTTTTTCCCAAACAAATAAGAGTAGTCTAAACTGATATATCCTTTATTAAAATCGTAGCTAAGTGAGGTTCCAAAAGAATTGGTAAGATCATTTTCTGATGAATCCCTGGGATTGAAAAACCAATGTTCATAATCCAGGGAATAACTCCATTTAGCTGAAAGAGCGCCTAAGTATCCGCCTGAAAGGATGGTGGGGTTGTAGCTGGGAGAGACGTTCGTGTTCCAGTATCCTGAAAGGTCGAGATAGGCTCCTGATTTATGAAAGTAGGATAATCCGGCTGAGTATCCTGTCTGGTTGATATTGTAGTCTCGTCCTGCACTTGTGACACTGGAGGTCATTCCAAACCGAACGTTCAGCATGCTAATCTGAATGTCATTCTGAAGTAAAACACTATCAAGGAAATTGAAGATCGAAAGGGAATCCATCTCTTGCTCCAGGGCAAGTAATTGTTCGGCATAACTAGCGGTGGTATCCTGAGCCATGCTAAAACCGGACTGGAAAAGAAGCCATACTATGGTGACTCTACGAAACATCAGGTAGGTTGGTAATTAGTTTCGTCGGTTATTTAGCCGATTATTGTTCCGCTGTAATTGCTGTTTTCTCATTTGCTGCGCTTTTATTCTTCTTAACAACATTTCTTTAAAGTCATTCTCTGCTTTCCTTAGATTATTCAGCTGTCTACTAGTGATCACCATTAGGATCCGCTGAGAATACTCTTGTTCGAGATTGAGTTGCTGCTGCTTGACAGTGTTTGCCATCTCAAGCATTCGTTTATTTTCTTCTTCTGTGGCTGAATTGGGATCAAAGGTACGCCTGGCTTGATCGAATTCCTTTCTTATTTCCCGATTGCGGTTGCTATATTCCCTATAGACAGGCCAGAATTTTTCTGCCTGTGCTGGAGAAAGGTTCAGCCTTTCAGTAATAAGCGCAATCTTTGCTGCTTCTATCTTTTTCATCGCTTCCGGGCTTTGTGCCAGGACTGAAGCCATGAAAAACATCAGAAGGATCGCTAGTATATTTTTCATTTTCTCAAATTTTTGAACTTTCAAATTTCCATTTACTCTTTTATAAATAATCATCAGTCAGGTCATACTCTATCAGCAGATCATCCAACGCCTCATCTTCAAACTGTAGATCCTCTAGTCCTTCCATGTCAAAAAACTCAATGGTTTCAATTGAACCTTCGAATGCTGAAAAGATGTCACTTTCATCTAATTGCATCAAATCTATATAAGCCAGCAGCTCTTCCTCAGGAATATCCGCCAGTAGATCTTCAGGGGATGCTGATTGGTTGATAAATACAATACTCATGACAATCACAAACACAGCAGCCATAGCTAAACCCAATCTGAATACAGGTCTTTTAAACCAGGCCTCTTTCTTTTCTGCCAGAATTTTATTTTGAATCTTCATCGGAAGATCATCAAAATAGCCTTCAGGAACTGAGAAAGGTCTGCTGTTTTTTTCTATATCGTCTAATTTGATGGGCTTCATCTCAACACTTTGACTTTAATTTTCATGAAAGGTTTAATCGTCCTTAATAAATTCTTCAATTTTTTTCACCGCATGATGATAACTCGCTTTTAGAGCTCCTACACTTGTACCTGTTACTTCAGCAATTTCTGAAAATTTCATCTCATCAAAATATTTCATGTTAAATACTGCGCGTTGCTTATCTGGTAACTTTAATAATGCCTTTTGCAGCTTTAACTGAACTTCATCTCCGCTGATATTAACATCTTCATCCAATTTCTCACTTAGTTCCTTGGTAACATCACCAATTGGAACGAAATACTTCCTTTTCTTCTTTTTCAAAAAGGTTAGACATTCGTTTGTGGCAATTCGGTAAATCCATGTATACAGCTTAGCGTCTTCCCTGAACGATCCCAGGTTCTTCCAAACCTTTACAAAGATTTCCTGAACCAGATCGTCTGCATCTTCATGGTCAATGACCATTTTTCTCACGTGCCAATACACCCTTTCCTGGTACTCTCTTACTAAAAGGTTAAACCCATAGTTGCGAGTCTCTTCATCCCGGATTTTCTGAATGATCAGTTCTTCCACGTTATTCTCTGGTAGGTAATCAAACCTTTGATGCTAAAGATAACTGAAGGTTTAATTTAGATTCGATTTTTTATCTTGCAACCTTTTAAAAAAGGATGTAGTT
>JANQEC010000385.1 GCA_028278585.1 Cyclobacteriaceae bacterium
AGTTAACGAAATGTACCAGGCGTTATTAGCCAAAGATTCACACTATGAAGGGATTTTTATTGTAGGTGTAAAGACAACCGGCATATTTTGTCGGCCCACTTGTTCTGCCAGAAAGCCAAAAAAACAAAATGTTGAATTTTTCAACAACGTAAGTGAAGCACTAAGAAACGGTTATCGTGCATGTAAAATATGCAGGCCCACCAAGGCTTTTGGGGAAAATCCGGAGTGGCTGGTGCCTCTGCTAAATGAAGTAGAGAAACAACCTGAAAAGAAATGGAAAGATGTGGAGCTAAGCAACATGGGTTATAGCCCCACCAGAGTTCGGCGATTTTTCAAAAAGCAGCACGGAATTACTTTTCAGGCCTATTTGAGAATGAGTAGAATAAATCAGGCATTTTTAAAAATTAGAGAAGGGGATAGTATTGCTTCAGCGGCATTTTCAAATGGATATGAATCGTTGAGTGGATTTTCAGAAACGTATAAGAATATGACAGGATTTTCTCCCGGAACCAATGGGGATCTCATAACCATAAACAGGATCCCAACGCCACTTGGTCCAATAATGGCAGGAGTAACCAATGATGGATTATGCCTTCTGGAGTTTACCGATCGAAAGATGCTGGAGACACAAATTGCTATTTTAAAAAAGCGGTTAAATGCTGAAATGGTTACAGGGAAGCATCCAATGATTGATCGCGTCAGGGAGCAATTGGATGAATACTTTGAGGGAAATAGAAAAGAATTTGATCTACCACTGGTTGTGCCTGGTACGGATTTTCAACTAAAAGCCTGGAAAGCTCTTGTAGAAGTACCTTATGGAGTAACCCGGTCCTACAAACAGCAATCCAACGTAGTTGGAAACATCAAGGCGGTAAGAGCAGTTGCCAGGGCAAATGGAGAAAACCGTATCTCAATCATAATTCCTTGTCATCGGATTATTGGATCTGATGGAAGTGCCGTTGGCTATGGGGGAGGGATTCACCGTAAACAATGGCTTTTGAAGCATGAATTTGAGAATCAGTAACATTTGAGCATTATAGATGCTTCCTTCGTCAGCATGACAGCATAATTTTAGAGTTGAAATGTCATCCTGAACGTAGTGAAGGATCTTAGTCCGTACCGGAAGACCCTGAAATAAATTCAGGGGGACACCGAGATAAGTTATCGTGTTAAGGTTTTGTTTGGAACGGCTGGAATCCATCTGTCTCGCTTATACGTGTGTTGGGTAAATTCCAAATCTCAAACTTCAAATAAGCACCAAGTACAAAATTCCTGACCGTTAGGCTTTGAATTTGAAGCTTTGGGATTTATTTGTGATTTGGGACTTGTGATTTACACTTATACTTACTTGAAAACATCGGAAGACCCTGAAACAATTTTAGGATGTCTTTTAAGTATAGCTATTACAATTCAATCTCAGCTTCAACCTGAGTAGCTAATATGTCCTCAAGTGTCTCTCTTCTTCGTATCAAATGTGGTTTTCCATCATGAATCAAAACTTCCGCCGGCCTTGGACGAGAGTTGTAATTTGAAGCCATGGTAGCACAGTACGCCCCCGCATTTCGAAACATAAGAAGATCCCCTTTGCGAACTTCAGGAATGATCCGGTCCAGTGCAAATGAATCTGTTTCGCAGACATAGCCTACCACATTATATACCTTTTTATCTCCTTTAGGATTGGAGATGTTTTCAATTTCATGGTGCGCATTGTAGAACATGGGTCTGATGAAATGGTTGAAACCAGTATCCAGTCCAATAAACGTGCAGGAAGTGGTCTGCTTTACAAGGTTGGTTTTTGCAACGAAGTATCCCGCATTGCTGACCATGTATTTCCCGGGTTCAAATTCCAGGGTGTATGTCTTGTTTTGTCTTTTGCAAAATTCATTGAAAGACTGGCTGAATTTTTTTCCGAAGGAGGCGATATCCGTATGTAAATCACCTTCTTTGTATGCCACCTTAAAGCCACTTCCAAAGTCGATGTGGGTGACCGAGTCGAATTTTTCAACCACGCTGAAAACCAATTCAGCGGCCTTGATAAAGATTTCCGGATCAAGAATATCAGAACCTGTGTGAACGTGAACTCCCATCACATTCATGTTGAATTTTTTGCTGATGCGTTCGACGTGAGGGATTTGATGGATTGAAATTCCAAATTTTGAATCAATGTGACCCACAGAGATCTTTTGGTTTCCACCAGCCATCAAATGCGGATTTACCCTGATGTAAATTGGTAATGTCGGATGATTCATACCAAAGTACTCCAACGTAGTGAGGTTGTCAACATTGATTTTTACACCAAGCTTGATGGCTTCTTCGTACTCTTCGATCGAAATGTTGTTGGGGGTAAAAAGAATATCTTCTGGTGTAAACTCGGCGGCAAGACCTACCTCCACCTCTTGGATTGAAACGCAATCCAAACCTGATCCCATCGATTTGAAGAGCTTGAGTATGGTAAGGTTATTTAACGCCTTACATGCGTAGTGTACTTTCAGATTTTCAACCTTGAATGCTTCTGTGAACTGCTTATAATTATTCTTGATCTTTGAAGAATCATAAACATATAAGGGGGAATCAAATTTTTTTACAGCAGCTGTAATCGTAGCGTTATCCATTTTTCAATTGTATTTACAAATAAAAAAGCCGTGGCAATCGCCCCGGCTTGAAATATAATTATTCTTTCCTGAGGCAGTTAAGGCCAGGTTTGTTTCTTGTTTTTTATTGTTTGCTTGATCTTCATTTTTTAAAAATCGCTCAAAAGTATAGTCTTTGGATGGATTATAGAAATTGGATGAGAACTAATCAGCTTATTCCAGGGTAAATGTCCCAACGAAAGCACCAGTAAGTTTTTTGTCGCCGGTTAATGTAAGATCGAATTGGAGTGTATAGTTGGGGCTTGTTCCTGAAATGGTTATTGTTCCGTCTGTAACGTTAAGTGTTTGGGAGTTTCCTCCTTCTTTGAAGGATCCACTAAAGAAAAAGTTGTCATCTGGTACGGCATCTATAACTGATTTAAATTGGAAAGTACCTGTGTTGAATTGATTAGTACCTAATGATGCTGCTCCAAAGAGAAGGTAAAACTCTGCGCTTGTAGAAAACTGAATGCTGCCTGAACCTGAAACATGATTAATATCTCCATCTGAAATAGCGAAGGTAAATTCGTAGTGATTTTCTGAAGATCCAACATCAACTGCAACACCATTTTCGCCAACCAGCGTTTTGCCATCGAACAAAATCTCGTTGATGATCTCCTCAGTGTCATCACTACCGCAGGATGAAAAAACACCAATCACTAGAATTAAAACAAAGGATAAGAGATCTTTCATCGTCTTATTATTTGGCAAAAGCTACGGCCCGGGTTTCCCTAATTACAGTCACCTTGATCTGACCGGGGTATTGCATATCTTTTTCAATCTTTTGAGAAATATTAAATGATAAATCACTCGCCTGTTTATCATCCACATTTTCTGCGTCCACGAGAACTCGCAACTCACGGCCAGCTTGAATGGCGTAACACTTATTCACACCATCAAAACTATGTGCAACACTTTCCAGGTCTTTCAGCCTTTTTAAATACTGCTCCATAATCTCTCGACGTGCGCCAGGCCTACTCCCGGAAATGGCGTCACAAGCT
>JANQEC010000001.1 GCA_028278585.1 Cyclobacteriaceae bacterium
TCCTTCAAAACTGGTGGCGTCAGCAACAATGATCTACGGCGACCAGATGGATACGCTGTGGGGAAAGCTCGAAGGAATTGAAATGGAGAATTTGATCCCTGTGAAGCATGGCCAGAAGCTCAAAATTGGTGATGAAACATTTGTCGTACTCCATACGCCCGGACATGCAAAGCACCATATTGCCTGGCAATGGGGTGAGATTATTTTTGCAGGTGATCTTGCTGGTGTAAAAATTGGTGGCGGTCCGGTGGTTCCTCCCTGTCCACCTCCAGATATTAATCTCGAAGATTGGAACAAATCCATTGACCTGGTTCTCAAGAAAAAACCATCTTCTTTAGTACTGACACATTTCGGAGCAGAAAAGGATCCAGAAGGACACATGCGTGAAATGAAGGAAGTGCTAAACAATTGGGCGTTTTGGATGAAGGTAAGATGGGAATCAGGATATTCAAACGAGGAGATCACTCCGCAGTTTATGGAATACACATCTGATCAGTTGAGGCAAAAAGGAGTTTCTTCCATTGGTATTCAGCAGTATGAAGCGGCGAACCCCTCCTGGATGAGTGTAGCGGGGCTTGTGAGGTATTGGAAAAAGAAGGGGCAGTAAAGTCAAGGTTGACTTGATTGGGTAGTTCTTTAGTCGTAATCAATTGGGTAAGACGAAAATCATACTTTAGGTGGAGATGTTTTAAAAGTAAATGATCTAACTAGCTTCTCTAAAGACAGTTAGTGAAATGGAAACTTCATTTAAGATATGGACGATTAGTAGAATATGGAGGGACACCCTCCTCCCACAAAGTTCGTATACAAAGAGTACCAATTGTTGCCCGACAATGGGTTCAAAAAACCTAACCATACTCTCTTTAATCCCGTTTTTAGTCCTGGCTTTCGATTTGCATGCACAGGAGCCAGTGGAAGTAGGAAAGCTCGCACAATCCCTTCGCTTTGACGGACTTGTTGAAAAAAATGAATGGAGGAACTTTGAACCACTCAAGCTGGTTTCCCATCAACCCGTTTTCGGGGAGGATCCTTCAGAACGTACAGACATCTTTTTGGGCTATGATGATCAGTACCTTTATCTCGCAGGCAAGCTTTATTACACAGATATCAATGACCTTCAGAACACCACGAAGCGGAGAGATGCGATGGAAGGAAGCACCGAATACTTCGGGTTTGTTCTCGATTCTTTTAATGACAAGGAAAATGGACTGGCTTTTTTTACGACTCCAGCAGGATTGCGCTGGGATGCTACGGTCTTCAACGATGCCCAGGGAGACTTTCCGGTCAACTTAAGTTGGAATACTTTCTGGGATGTAAAAACAACAATTACTGACGAGGGGTGGGAAGCCGAAATGAGGATCCCATTTACAAGTCTAAGGTTTCAGCCGGATGACGATGAGGTTAAAATGGGGTTTGTTACCTGGAGGTATATGCCAAGTAAAAACGAACAAGTGACTTACCCTGCAATGCGAAACGACCTTGGTGGTTGGAGTTCATGGAAGCCATCCAGGATGCAGGAGATCGTTTTGAAAGGAATCGTTCCTAAAAAACCAGTTTACATCGCGCCATATGTTCTAACCGGCCATCAATTTCAAAATGATCTAAATGATAACGAAACGGCTTTTGTAAAAGAAAATGATTTGAAGATAGAAGCAGGCCTTGATCTGAAGTATAGCTTTTCAAGTAACCTTACGATGGATGTGACCGTGAATCCAGATTTTGCGCAGGTAGAGGCTGACGATCAGCAGGTGAATTTGACACGCTTTTCCTTATTCTTTCCCGAAAAAAGATTGTTTTTCCAGGAACGATCGAGTGTGTTTGATGTAAACACAGGTGGTCCAAACCGGCTTTTTTATAGCAGGAGGATTGGTCTGGATGATGATGAAGGTCCCGTCAGGATTTACGGAGGGGTCCGGATGATCGGCAGGTTGGGCGGATGGGACCTTGGATTGCTTGATATGCAAACCGAATCCATTGGAGAACTCAATTCCACCAATTATGGTGTGGTTAGACTTAGAAGGCAAGTCATAAACCCTTTTACTTATGTAGGAGGTATTGTGACCAATAAAGTTGATACAAAAGGTAATTACAATACTACCGCTGGAGTTGACGGAGTATTCCGGTTGACCACCGATGATTATGTGAATGTGAATTATGCCCAAACATTTTACAATGACCTGGATGTGTCTCCTTTTTCTCTATCAAATGCAAAAATGAGAATCAATTTCGAGCGAAGAAAAAACCTGGGTTTTGGGTACAATTTGGGGTTTAGCAGGGTAGGTGAAAATTACGAGCCGGAAATGGGATTTGAACTACGAGACGATTATACCAGGTACGGAAACAGAATTTGGTGGAGTTGGATACCGGGAAATGAGAAGAAGTTGCTTAACCACCAGGTTTTCATTTCAGGATCCCACGTGATGAACAATGGTACACGGGATGTTCAGTCTTTCACGCTCGGACCAGGATGGTCATTCAATTCAAAAGCTGGAAGCTTTGGTAATATCCAATTAAATCAGCAAGTGGAGAATCTTACGGACACTTTTACGCTTGGAGATGTTGATATTTTACCTGGCAGGTATGAATTTCAAGTCCTGTCAGGATCATATGCTTCTCCATTTCAAAAATTGGTCAATGTCCAAACAAACCTTACTGCAGGAAAATTTTTTAATGGAAATCAAATAATTATTGGAATTTCTCCAGGTTGGAGAATCTCCTCGTCTCTGGATGTTGGTCTAAACTATTTCTACAATCGTGTGAAGTTTTCTGAAACAAATGAAGCGTTTATTGCCCACCTAGTACGGCTTAGAAGCAACTACATGTTTAGCACGAAGCTTTCACTCAGTGCTTTTGTTCAGCATAACAGCGGTGATCATTATTCTTTTGGAAATATCAGGCTTAGATATAACCCACGTGAAGGGAATGATCTTTTTATCGTCTGGAACCTGGGAATAAACAGTGATTTGACCAGAGAGATACCCAATTATCCCCGGATTGAAAGTCGGGCATTCATAATAAAGTATACCTACACGTTTGTGAAGAGCTAATCAGGAAGTCAGGTCATGAAGTCGTTGCATCATAAAATTCCAGGCTTCCGTCCTTGTCGAAAAATCTGGAGTGGGTACTTCAAATACCTGAACCATAGAGAGTTCGGTTACTTCATTCTCTTTTTCTGATAATGAAAACTGCACGATGCTAGGTGGTCTTCCCTCCAAGCCTTCATAGCGATAAGAAAATCTGATCAGATGAGGCTTCTTGATTTCAAGATATTCTCCATAAACCGTGAATGCGGTATTAGGTTCTTTTTTTAACTCAATGCTGTATGATCCACCTTCAATCAATTCCCCTTTAACTTCTCCGGTGATGAAGCCCTCTGGCCCAAACCATTGGGCAATCAATTCGGGTTTTGTCAACCAATCAAATAAGGTTTCAAGATCGCATTCGAACGTTCGCTGGACATACACCTTACTTTCGCTTGCCATCTTTTTCTTTTTTTATCAGGCCATCCAGTTTGTTGAAAGACTCGTTCCAAAAATTGGAATAGTATGAGATCCATTTTAATGATTTTTTCAACGCCTTATGGTCCAATGAACAAATTACAAACTTGCCCTGCTTTTTTTTGGTCACAACTCCTGCAGACTCAAGTATCTTGATGTGTTTGCTTAAGGCCTGAAAAGACATGGAGAAAGACTCCGAAAGCTCCAAAATCGAAGCATCCTTTTTATGAAGCATCTCAACCACTCTTCTCCTGCTTTTATCAGCCAATGCAGAGAAAATCTTGTCCGTCTGGTCTATTTCTGTAGTCATTTATGACAGCTCAAATCCTGCTGCCACCAAATTTAGGTTTTCTGACTGTGGTGGAGAAATAGGACCACTGGCTTTGAGTTGCCTTCTGAATTCATTGAATTCTTCAACTTCCTGTAGCCTATCTAGTGTTTCCTGGTCTTCAGCCATATTGATGTGAAC
>JANQEC010000029.1 GCA_028278585.1 Cyclobacteriaceae bacterium
CCAGAATATTGCTGGCCAAACACAAAGAGAGTGGCTATACTTAGCGTGATTGTGGTGACAATTTTTTTCATGATGTGTATTCTTTAAATCCTATTTTATTTCAGAATACAGCTAGTTGATTGGACAATTATATTTAAATAATACCATCAGTTATAGGTAAAATCGACAAGTGGGACTTAAACTGTCGATAAACCCTGAAATACGACCCATAAACCAAAATACCTATATCAATTTCAGCTAACAGGAACTTAATTCTTATTTTCGCCATTTATCAACCTAAAACGACTAAAAAAAGATGAAATTCGGTACCAAAGCGCTTCATGCAGGCATAGAGCCAGATCCTTCAACAGGAGCTATCATGACTCCTATTTTCCAAACTTCCACCTATGTTCAGGATGGACCTGGAGTACATAAAGGATTTGAATATGCAAGAACACAAAATCCAACAAGAAGTGTTCTCGAAAAAAACCTGGCCGCGCTTGAAAATGCCAAGTTCGGGAGATGTTTTGCCTCGGGTATGAGTGCTACCGAAACTGTTATCAAAACCTTACGGCCCGGAGATGAAGTAGTAAGTACGGGCGACTTGTACGGAGGGAGCTTCAGGTTGTTCACCCAGATCTTCGAGGAGTTTGGGATCAAATTTACGTTTGTGGATATGCGTGATTTATCAAGTGTTGAGGAGGCGATGACAAACAAGACGAAGCTTGTATGGGTAGAAACACCGACTAACCCAATGCTGAACATTGTCGATATCGAAGCTGTTTCTGCTATTGCACATAAACATGAGGCCAAGGTGGCTGTTGATAACACGTTTGCTTCTCCCTACCTTCAAAATCCACTCGACCAGGGAGCGGATATTGTGATGCATTCAGTAACCAAATACATTGCCGGACATTCAGACGTGATCATGGGATTTTTGGGAACCAATGACCAGGAGCTGGATGAAAAGTTTGGCTTCATCCAAAATTCCAGTGGAGCTGTGCCCGGACCTCAGGATTGTTTTCTTGTGATCAGAGGAATAAAGACCCTTCATATACGTATGCAAAGACACGCTGAAAATGGGAAGGCAATCGCGCATCATTTGAGAAGCCACCCAAAGGTAGATAAGGTATATTGGCCAGGTTTTGAAGATCATCCAAACCACGACATAGCGAAAAGGCAAATGCGAGATTTTGGTGGAATGATGTCATTTGTCTTGAAAGAAGATACATTGGAAAAAGCGGAGGAAACGTTGAGTGCATTCAAACTATTCAGTCTTGCCGAATCGTTAGGTGGAGTAGAATCGCTTGTAGGTCACCCGGCTGGAATGACACATGCAAGTATCCCTAAAGAAAAACGAATCGTTGGTGGTCTGGTAGATTCCCTTATTCGATTGAGTGTGGGAATCGAAGATATTGAAGATCTGATTGCTGATTTGGATCAGGCGATTGGATAATTATAACCACAAAGGACACAAAGAATTCACAAGGGACACAAAGTTCATGGTGATCTTCGTGGGTTCTTGGTGTTCTTCGGGGTAAAAAGTTAGTTGAGGTTGTTAGTAATCCAGCTGGAAATCAAATTCAAAACTTCCCCCTTTTCCTCATCATTGTGAGGTTCATGGAAAACGCCATCTAATTCATGAAACTCAATTTGAGCTGATTTTTCAACAGATTCTTTGGTTGCCTTAAAACTTATAATCTGATCTTTATTTCCATGATAAACCAGACCTGGTAATTTGATGTTGGTGGAATTCCCGGATACATACATTCCAGCATTCACTGTTTCCTGGAAGAACCTTGCGGAAATTCTGTTATGCACCAACGGATCAGAAATGTATTTTTCGATAACCAGCTTGTCCTTACTTAAATGATTCGGATTTAGCTCGCTCGTTAAACTAAGTCTTGGAAAAATAGAAGCCATAAATTTTCCAAGCCTTACTTTCCACCTGGGTGGGTCAAAGGCAAGTCCCAGCCAGGGAGAAGAGGCAATGAAACCTGACAACTCAATGACCGGTTTTTTCAGCACATAATTAAGAACAACGCAACCACCGAAACTATGACCAAACAAAAACATCGAAACGTCCAGGTAACTCAGACGAACAAATTTCAGTGATTCTTCTACATCTCCAAGCATCTGATCCATGGATGGCATATGCCCTCTTTTTCCTTCAGATCTTCCATGCCCCCTAAAATCAACGGCTACACTTGCAATCTTCTGGCCTTGCAAATGCTTCATCACATGTTCGTATCTACCAATATGCTCACCATGCCCATGAAGAATGCAAACTACGGCCCTGGGATTTTCTACATTACTAATTATATAATATAATTTTAGGCCGTCACTGGATAGAATATAATTGCTTTCTGATTCGTCGGTCATTCTAAGCGGCAAATTAGATAAATAAAGAGATCAGTGGAACGTTAATTTGATTATGCGCAAATTTTTTGAAGCTGTTATATATTCCCTCCCGTTTCAACTGGCCTTTCTCCACGTCAGGAAAAACCTGGCTCTTATTGCATTATGGGTCATCATTGTTGCCGCTTTTTCAGGTGGTGTTGGAAAAGTCTACGGCATTCAATATCTATTCCTTGATCCAGAGTACCAGGGCAAAGTGAATTTCTGGAGTTTCTTTTGGGTGGGGATGGCCTTTGGAAACCTGGTGATGGCTTTTCATATCACCAGTTACATTCTGGATGGTCATCGATTCAGATTCATCGCCATTCTACAACGTCCCTTTTCAAAATTCTCACTTAACAACAGCATCATTCCTCTACTTGTCCTGGTGGCATACCTTTCTACGATGATCGGGTTCCAACTTGAAAATGAATTTGCCAGTAAGACGGATATTATTCTTTACGTCCTGGGGCTTCTGGTAGGGATCAATGTCTTGATTTTTCTGATGGTATTGTATTTCAGGTTCACAAACAAGGACATTTTCAAATTCATGGCAAGCACGGTGGACAAACAGCTAAGGAAAAGTCAAATAAGCCGTCAGCGGATGATGGGAAAACTTCAGGAAAATAAGCAAGACAAGTATAAGGTTAGATCTTACATCGATTTTAAGTTAAGGGTTCGATCCACACGGTCCATTGTTGATTTTAGCAACCGGGAAGCGGTTCTTAAAGTGTTCGACCAGAATCATTTCAATTCTGTCATAGTTGAATTGATATTCATTGGGATCATCCTGTTACTCGGCCTTTTTATCGACTATCCATTTCTTCAAATTCCAGCTGCTGCAAGCTCACTTGTTATCCTTTCAATTGCAATTATGCTTGTCGGAGCAATTTCCTTCTGGTTTAAAGGTTGGGGACTGGCTTTTGCGCTGGGGCTGTTTATCCTCATGAATTTTGCTGTTAAAAATGAAATCGGTAAGGGAATCAACAAAGCTGCCGGGCTTGATTATGAATCCGGAAAAATCAGCTATACCATTGAATCCCTTCAGGAAACGCATTCAAAACAGCAGTTCCAACACGATGAACTTCACATGCTTGAAACCCTTGAAAACTGGAAGAAAAAATGGCCGGATTCAAGAAAACAAAAAATGGTATTCCTCTGTGTCAGCGGGGGTGGTCAGCGTGCCGCATTGTGGACAGTTAATTCCTTGCTCAAAGCCGATAGCATCCTTGGAGGAACACTCATGGACCAAAGTTTCTTGATTACAGGCGCTTCAGGTGGTGCTATCGGTGCCGCCTAT
>JANQEC010000031.1 GCA_028278585.1 Cyclobacteriaceae bacterium
TTCGGAGATCACAGGGATATTTTTCAATACATATGTGTGGTGAACGTTGACTATGTAATCAATCAGAAAACTCAATTTCCATCGATTGTAATCCTCGCGGTGGGAGGAGGCTTTAGTGACTTTTGAAAGTTCATTTTCAAGTGTTGAAATGTCGATATTTCTTTTAGAGCAGACAGTTGAAACATTTACATTTCCACCACAACAAAAGTCGATTGCATATTTTCTGAATACATCTGCAGTCTTATAATTATCAGCTACAATTTCAGCTATTGTTTTTGTTGCAATTGATTCCATTTAATTTATATTTTTCGTAGTGCAATTTTAGTAAATAATAATAGATATAAAGGTCTAAATATCTTATTTTTGTTAATGTCTTCTGAATAAGAATTATGATTAAAAAAATAGCTGATTCCACCACTGAAGTTACCTACCTTGTTCTTCCGAATGATACCAATCCTCTCGGTTTTCTAAGAGGAGGGGTACTGATGGAATGGATGGATATCGCTTCTGAAATTACTGCTCAGAAACATGCTCATTGTGTCGCTTTGACAGTGGCAATCGATACGGTTAAATTCAAAAGCACAGTCAAGTCAGGTGATACTGTTTATATAAAGAGCCAGCTAACCAGGGCCTTCAATACCTCAATGGAAATCTATGTACAGGTTTGGGCCTCTAGTTTGCCACAAATGGAAATCCGGAAAACCAATGAAGCTTTTTTCACTTTCGTTGCTATTCGGGATGATGGTACACCTATGAAAATACCTTCAGTCGATCCTGCAAATGAAGAAGAGCAATTGCTTTATGATGCTGCATTGGAAAGAAGGAATAAAAAGATTGAACAAGCCTCACATAGCTATGAAACAAATGATGTATGAATCTTCACTAACGCTTGATTTTGACTCACCGCCGATCTCTGAACAAAAAGAAGATACCGTGCCACGAGAGGAACCCGTTGCATTCGATGATGCATTGGAAACTACTACCGAATATTTTGATGGAGATGAGCTTGCTGCGAGAGTTTGGGTAAGCAAGTATGCGCTTAAGGATTCTGAGGGAAAGATCTTTGAAAGCACTCCGGATCATATGCATCGAAGAATGGCTAAGGAAATCGCAAGGATCGAAAGCCGTTATCCAAAACCTCTCGGTGAGGAAGAAATATACAGGCTTTTCAAAAAGTTCAAATACATCGTTCCCCAGGGGGGCTCAATGGCTGGACTGGGGAATGACCGCCAGATCGTCTCACTGTCTAACTGCTTTGTTATAGGTACTCAAGGGAATCATGATTCGTATGGTGCTATTATGAAAACAGACGAGGAGCAGGTTCAATTAATGAAGCGTAGAGGAGGAGTTGGTCATGACCTGTCAGGAATACGTCCAAAGGGGAGTCCTGTTAAGAACAGCGCAGTGACTTCCACTGGAGTTGTTCCGTTTATGGAACGATATTCAAACTCTACTCGTGAAGTAGCCCAGGATGGAAGGAGAGGTGCTTTGATGCTGTCCATTTCTGTCAAACATCCCGATGTTGAAGATTTCATTAATGCCAAGGCAGATACAACTAAAGTAACGGGAGCCAACATTTCTGTGCGGATAGACGATTCGTTTATGGAAGCTGTAAAAAAAGATGAACTGTTCACACTTAAATTTCCCGTGGATTCAAGTACTCCCATTTTTGAAAAGGAAGTTAGAGCCAGGGAGATCTGGAAAATCGTTGTCCATAATGCATGGAAATTTGCTGAACCAGGAATCTTGTTTTGGGATACGATCATTCGTGAGTCTGTCCCGGACTGTTATAGAGACCTTGGTTTTCAAACGGTGTCTACAAACCCTTGTGGTGAAATACCACTTTGCCCTTATGATAGCTGTCGACTTCTTGCCCTCAACCTGTTTAGTTATGTAACCAACCCATTCACCAGGGATGCCAGGTTCGATTTTGGCCTATTCGAAGAACATGTTCGGATAGCTCACCGGATGATGGATGATATTGTTGACCTGGAAATTGAAAAGATTGACAAGATCATTGAGAAAATACAATCTGATCCACAAGACGAAGAGATCAAGCAGACCGAGCTGTCGTTATGGCAAAAAATCCAGCATAAGTGTATCCAGGGCCGAAGGATGGGAATAGGAGTAACTGCTGAGGCAGATATGCTTGCTGCTCTTGGATTTCGATATGGAAGTGATGAGGCTACCTCGCACGCAGTTGAGGTTCACAAGACATTAGCATTGATAGCTTATCGTTCATCAATAGAGCTGGCCAAAGAGCGGGGTGCTTTTCCCATTTTCGATGCTAAAAGAGAGATTGACAATCCCTTTGTAAAGAGGATAAAAGAGGAAGATGAAGGCCTTTATCAGGACATGATGAAATCAGGGCGAAGAAACATTGCAATGCTGACCATTGCTCCTACGGGAACTACAAGTTTAATGACCCGAACCACGTCCGGGATCGAGCCACTTTTCAGCGTTTCATATAAAAGAAGACGAAAAGTCAACCATCAGGATCAGTCAAAAAAATCTGATTTTTCCGATGCGCTTGGTGATGAATGGCAAGAGTACCGGGTTTCACATCCTCAATTTGAAAGCTGGCTAAAAATAAATGGACATGATCCGGAGGAGGTTTCGGGTTTGGACGATGAAGCGATGGCCGAATTAATAAGAAGCTCACCCTATCATAAAGCCGTGGCAAATGATATTGACTGGATCAAAAAGGTTGAGATGCAGGGAGCCATTCAAAAGTGGGTTGATCATTCGATAAGCGTAACGGTGAATGTGCCCAAGGAAACCACGGAGGAACTAATAGAAGATATTTACTTCAAAGCCTGGGAAAGTGGATGCAAGGGCGTTACCGTTTATCGGGATGGTTCCAGGGATGGTGTACTTGTGACGGACGCTTCCTCTGTAAAAGCTGCAGATGAATTGCAAGAAACTAAGGCGCCCCCCAGGCCATCGTCTTTGCCTGCTCAGATCATCAGGTTTCAGAATCACAAGGAAAAATGGATCGCATTTGTAGGAATGCTAAACGGAAAGCCCTATGAGATTTTCACCGGACTGGCGGAAAACTCTTTCCTGATCCCACCATATGTTGAAGAGGGTACGATAATCAAAAACAGGTTGAGTAGTGGAAAAAGCCGGTATGATTTTCAGTTTGAAGACAGGGATGGTTTTAAAATGACCTTTGAAGGACTCTCAAGATCATTTAATAAACAGTTCTGGAACCTTGCTAAACTGATATCCGGTGTTTTAAGACATGGAATGCCCATCAAATCGGTAGTGGATGTCGTATCCAACCTGCATCTTGACGATGAGTCATTAAGTACCTGGAAAAATGGTGTCATTCGGGCACTGTCCAGATTTATTCCGAATGGAACGGTGGCCAAAGGAAGCTCCTGTCCAGGATGCGACAACTCAGCGCTGGAATATCAGGAAGGTTGCCTGACCTGTAAAAATTGTGGATATACGAAATGCGGTTAAAGGATTAATACAGCTATGGAAAACAATGTTAAAGAGTATTTCGCCTTCAAAAGAGGAGAGATTAAGATGCCTGAACATCTGACAATTCGGAAGGGAATCACCGGCAAGTTGTTCAAAAACAAGTTTCTTGAACTGCTGACACGTACAAGCATCTTCTCTCCAATTATTGTTCACGTCACAACCAGTGCAGTATCCATTTGGTATGGAACAGCCCGGTTAGGTATCCAGTTAAGTTCAGCTCTTCTGGTTTTTCTCGCTGGCTATTTCTTTTGGTCCTTTGCCGAGTATTGTGTTCATCGATTTTTGTATCACACAGAGACTAATTCAAAGTTTTTGCTAAACATTCAGCATAAAGCGCATGGCATCCACCATCAATACCCCATTGATCCAACAAGGCTGGCTATGCCTCCGGTACCGGGATTGCTACTCTCTGGCGTATTTTTCCTGATTTTCTGGCTTGTACATCCTGTCTATGCTTTCGCTTTTTTTCCTGGCTTCATGATGGGATATCTGACTTACATTTCCATGCACTACGCTCAACACAGAATCAAGTCGCCTAAATACGGACCTTGGAAAGCACTCTGGAAGCATCACCATATCCATCACTATGTAGATCCCTACGTAGCGCATGGAGTGTCTACTCGATTTTGGGATTTCGTTTTTGGTACCATGCCCAAGAAAAAGAAGGATTGAGCCATTGTAAAACTCTTTTGAACCAACTTGTAGCTTTCGTATTAAATTGTCTTTAAATCTAATACCTGGTTATGTTTTCGAGATCTTGCGAGTATGCGCTTCAGTCCGTTTTGTTTATAGCATTAAATTCAAAGGATGGTCAGGCAGTCGGACTTAAGGAAATCGCAGCATCTCAAAACATACCACTTCACTTCTTAAGCAAGATCCTTCAGACCCTTGTGAAAAACAAAGTGCTGATCTCAACAAAAGGACCATCTGGAGGATTTGCCCTAAATAAATCTCCTAAGCAACTGAAACTGACAAAGATTGTTGAAATTATTGATGGCCTGGATATTTTTGACCGATGTTGTATTGGATTAAAGAAATGTTCGGACAAAAGCCCGTGTCCCATTCACTTCGACTATAAAATTGTGAAAAACAAGGTCAAGGACGTTCTTAATACGAAAACGGTTTTTCAACTTTGTGAAGACGTTAAAAACGGCCACTCGATTGTTACTTATATATAATCCTGAAACTACAAGTTTGGGAAATTGAGCTTATTTCCTAACGCATAGGATCCACCGCCAAAAACGAAGTAAACCAGTAGTAGGAACAGTACCATAGCTGCTAGCTCGATCGACTGACCTCCCATCACGAGGCTTTTATCGCTCACGATGAATACAGCACCTAAGAGAATTGGAATTTGGAAAAATGCACCCACACGTGTGAAAAGTCCGAATGCAATCAACAAGCCTCCCAGCAGGTGTCCAATGGTGATGTAGGAAAACCAAATGAACAGATCGTGACCTCCAGCCAGTTCAAGCATGGCATCAGGATTAGACATTAAAACCAAGCCCCGTACAAATAAGGCTGTTCCAAGGAAAATTCGAATGAATGAATAGGCTACGTTCGGATGCTCCGATAACCATTCGAGTATTTCATCAAATTTTTTCATTGTTGTTGTAGTTAAGTTTCAAATCAGGTAAATCGGTATCAGTTTCTAATTCAGTTACTGCGATTTTGGC
>JANQEC010000033.1 GCA_028278585.1 Cyclobacteriaceae bacterium
AGTAGAGGAGTAAGTATTGATTGTTAGGATATGAAAAACCTTTTATGTATTCTGACAATATTTATTTCAATATCTGTTATATGTCAGACACGTCTGACAGGAAAAATTGTTGACGCCAATGGGGAAGCACTTTTGGGTGCTACTATATTAAACGGGACAAGCCAGGAGGGAACCATTACAGATATAGATGGGAATTACTCAATTGTAGTTAATGCCGGAGATGTATTGATCATTCAAATGTTGGGAATGAAAACCCAGCAAATCACCTATTCAAATCAATCTTCACTGAATGTTACACTCGAAGAAGAAGTGTTTCAGACTGCCGAAGTGGTGATTACTGGTTTTCAGGAGGTTGATCGCAAGCTTTTTACAGGGTCTTCTGCAAGCCTGAAAATGGACGATATCCGTCCCCAGGGCATGGTGGATGTAAGCCGTGTTTTGGAAGGACAGGCTGCAGGTGTTAATGTTGATAATGTATCGGGAACTTTTGGTACTTCCCCAAGGATCAGAATCCGCGGAAATGCTTCACTTAACGGAAACAACCAACCCCTTTTTGTAGTAGACGGTGTAATACTGGAAGATCTATCCAATGTTAACACAGAGGATTTGATCTCTGGAAATGCAAACACACTGGTTAGCTCGTCCATTGCCAATTTGAATCCGAATGATATTGAGTCGTTTCAAATACTAAAAGATGCTTCAGCTACGGCCATTTACGGAGCAAGGGCCGCAAACGGGGTTATTGTAATCACAACCAAGAGAGGCCGGAGCGGACAGCTTAGAGTTAATTACAATGCAAATTTTTCCGCTAAACTAAGACCTACATACAACCAGTTTGATCTTCTGAATTCAGCTGAAGAATTATCTGTGTACCGAGAGCTATCTCAAAAAGGAATTGTAGATATCAGTACAGCTGTAAGGGCCAGAAATTATGGTTCTCTAGGCAAGATGTATACACTCATTGCGAATCACGAACTGGAATGGGGTCCAGGCGGTGGGTTGAATGAACAATTTCTGAATCAATATGAAAATGCCAACACGGATTGGTTCGATGTGTTGTTCAGAGATGTCGGACTGCAGCAACAACATTCGTTAAGTTTTACTTCAGGAAGCGAAAAAAGCAACAGCTATTACTCCATTAGTTATCTGGACGACCAGGGTCAAACGACTGCAGATAAAGTAAGTAGATTCACCGGGACGGCCAGGAATACGTATTTTATTTCGGACCTGTTTACGTTTGGACTAAAACTAAGTGCGAGCTATAGAGATCAGAAGGCTCCGGGAACAAGAAACCGTGAACTTGATCCGATAACAGGTCAATTCAATCGGGACTTTGATATAAATCCGTACAGCTATAGTCTAAACACGGCCAGGTCAATTCGACCATTTGACGAAAATGGGGACCTTGAATTTTTTAGAAGAAACTTTGCTCCTTTTAATATACTTCATGAGCTGGATAATAATTTTTTAGGAATCCAGGTATTGGATGTATCTGCTCAAACAGACTTTGAACTGAGCCCAAATGATAATCTGTCCTTCAAAGGAGTTTTGCAGATCAGGTATGCGAATACTGAGCGTGATCACGTGATAACTGAAAACTCGAATCAGGCGGAAGCATTCAGAGCCAATGGAACTCAATTCATTCAACAATCAAATAATCTTTTGTTCAATGATCCTGACAATCCTGGGTTGAATCCAGTGGTAGTTCTACCCCAGGGTGGATTCAACTATTTGGATCGAACAGATCTGTTGAATTTTTTCAGTAGAGTGAGTGGTACCTGGTCTAAGACATTCAATGGGATCCACGAAGTGAATGCTTTAGCTGGTCAGGAAATACGCCTTACTAACCGGTCAGAATCTACCGCTACCGGACTTGGTGTGATCTATGAAAGTGGAGGAGTTGTGGTTACTGATCCAAATATCATTGAATTCTTTAACCTTCAAAACATTGACATTTTCAGTTTAAATGAAGAAAAGGATCGCTTTATTGGGTGGTTTTTGAATGGAGGTTACGCGTACAAATCGAAGTATGTTGCGAATTTTACTTTTAGGTATGATGGATCAAACCAATTAGGAAGGAGTCAGCAAGCCAGGTTCCTACCTACCTATAATGTGAGTGGTGCATGGAATGCTTATAATGAGACTTTCATAAGTCAACTTCCTGTTATTGATGACCTAAGGGTACGTGCGACATACGGAGTTTCAGGAAATTTGCCGCCGGACGCAAGTGCGCTTCTAAATATTCAATCAGATGTAACTATTCGGCCAACGGATGTGGAGCCGCTCTTGTTTATTGATGACTTGACAAACACTGAACTTACATGGGAAAAGCTAAAGGAGTTTAACGTAGGTGTTGATTTTTCTTTGTTTAACAGGAAGGTAGATGTGACATTTGATTATTACAAGCGGGAGTCGTTTGACTTAATTGGGGTCATTCAAACAAGTGGAATAGGGGGACAAGGACTAAAGTTTGGAAACTTTGCTGATATGGAGATCAATGGATTTGAATTTTCCATCAATTCGACAAACTTTCAACAAGGAGATTTTACCTGGACTACCAATTTTAACCTGGGACATAGCAAAGATAAGATTACCAACCTTGATTTTGGCTCCCGATTTGTGGATGCCATAGGCCAAAATGGTGCAGCAGCAATAGGTAGACCCAGGCGTTCCTTGTATTCAGCCAGGTTTGGTGGTCTGAACAATGTTGGTGTACCCACATTTGTTAATAAGGACGGAGAGCGGGTTTTGCAATTTGACTTACAAGAAAGACAGGATTTAGAAGACGCTTTGGTTTTTGAAGGATCTACAGAACCAAGAACTTCTGGTGGATTTACTAACACTTTTACATATAAGGGACTTAGCTTGAGCGTATTGTTATCTTATAAGCTTGGTTACAAAATAAGGCTCAATGATGCCTTCTTTGAGACCTATAGTGATTTTGATGCTTTGCCAGGTGAGTTGGTTGATCGATGGGCAGTTCCCGGAGACGAGGCACTTACAAATATTCCGGTTATTGTAGATCGAAATGTTGCTCAGGCAGATGGAGATGTGGTTCAGGCATATCGACTTTACAACAAGAGTACGGAGAGAGTAGCTAACGGGGATTATGTACGATTAAAAACGGTTAGGTTGAGCTATCAGCTGCCGAGTTCAATTATCCAGAAAGTCGGGTTTGCTTCTGGAAATATTTCACTCGAAGGTCAGAATTTAGCACTGCTGTACTCCGACAGGGAAAACTTAAGAGGACAGGACCCCGAGTTTTTTAGTTCAGGTGGAGTTTCATTACCCCAGCCCAGGTTGATCACTTTTTCTTTAAATGTTGGATTTTAATGATGAAGTTAAATCAAACATATATTGGTAGAATATTCGCACTGATCATTTCAGTGGCAATTACTTCATGTAACGATTTTCTGGATGAGAATCCGGATAATCGGGTTGCTCTTGACGATCTCGACAAAGCAGCTCAGCTATTGGTTTCTGGTTACTCAATAGCAAGTCCGAATTTCACAGATTGGATGACGGATGACGTCTTGTTTACCGTTGGAACCACCATCCGCTTAAGTCATGAGCAGATGTATGTCTGGGATGATGTTACAACAGGACCAACTGAGCAAGATACGCCTGATTTCTACTGGTTTGAGACATATAGTGCAATATCCCACGCCAATGAAGTTTTAGCCATCATCGAAGACCTGGTTGTTACTCCTGAATTAGAAGCAAGAAGAGATGCTATAAAGGGTGAGGCATTACTCATTCGGGCATATGGACATTTCATGCTTGTTAACCTGTTTGGCGAGCATTTTAACACCTCTGCCGGGGACGGGGTGCCTTACATAAAAGAACCTGAAACAACATTTTTGGCTGAGTACAGAAGACTTTCGGTTAGAAGAGTATATGACAGAGTGGAGGAGGATCTACTTGAAGGGCTTGAATTGATAGATGATAGTTTTTTCGCGAACTCTGGAAAATACCATTTTAATCGAAATGCTGCCCTGGCGTTCGCTTCAAGATTTTATTTGTTTCAAAGAGATTATATTAATTGTCGGGTATATAGCGACCAATTATTAGGATCAAATCCAGGGGCATTTGTTCGTGATTTGACATCTCAAGAGTACAAAGCTGCCAGTTCTTCTATAACAGATTACCCAAGAGTATGGGGTTCACCAGATGAACCAGCCAACCTGCTTTTGATGCGTAAAATCTCGTTGGTACAACGAACGGATTTTGCGTTTGGTCCAGAAAGAAATTTTTACAGTTCTCTCTTCAATGCATCAGTATTTGGTGCATTGACGGATGAAAGAGAAAACCCTGCGTTAGTCAAGGGTGTAAATGCCGTTTATCCGTTGCGTTATCAGAGCTTGTTTGAGAGAAGCAGTCTTAATTCCAATGTAGGTTTTCCATACTATATACATATGGCATTCACTGGTGAGGAAGTTTTGCTCAACAGGGCTGAAGCGAACGCTTGGTTAGGGAACCTTGATGCAGCAATTGCAGATCTACAAGTTCTTGCTGAGAAAAGGTTCAATGGAGGTACACCATCCATTACTCTAGCTGTATTGCGGAATTTTTATAATAGCACTGATGATCAAAACAATGTGTTATCATACATCATATTTTTAGAGAGACGGAAAGAATTTTTGATGCAAGGCATGCGGTGGTTTGATATCAAAAGATATCGACTTTCGGTGACGCATGATTTTCCTGACGGGTCAACCATAACCTTGTCGGCTGATGATAGAAGAAAAGTTTTGCAGATCCCAAGATCTGCGATAGATGTTGGAGGACTAGAACCAAATCCAAGATGATGACAACAAGAAAAGAAATTAATTTTAGTTGGATAGCATTGCTCATAGTAATTCTCTTTACGTCTTGCTATCCTTCTGAGGACTTAAATGTTCCTGTTAAGGATAATGAAGTCGTATTTGAGACGGCTCTTGACCAATACATCAGTGACAATTTCACCGAGGAGTATGGTATGGCCATTCGATACAAGTTTGTTGATAACTATG
Source organism: Cyclobacteriaceae bacterium (assembly GCA_028278585.1). Lineage (GTDB taxonomy): Bacteria > Bacteroidota > Bacteroidia > Cytophagales > Cyclobacteriaceae > Ekhidna. The sequence goes on from JANQEC010000033.1 coordinate 5,013, forward strand.
TAAGGCCTGGCCAATTCGTTTCCCCTCCTCGATTAGAAGTGGTGAGACCCATGTTGGACTTCATTGAAGAATTTTGGATCAACCCGTACCTGGAAATTCCCAACGGGGAGGGTTTTTTCAGAAATCATGTTCCTGCAGAAATAATTTTCCTTGGTGGGCTAATTTTCAATGGTGATGGAACAGTTACATTAGGAACTGCAGATGCTGGTGCTCAAATTACATTTACCAATGTTAATGCCATAGATCCTGATGACGAGGATTGGCGAACGCTTCAATTACAAACGGTTTATCATGAGTTTGCACATACCGTTCACCAGCTATATAAGCTACCCAATGCCTTCGAAACAATTGCTGCTACCGGATATACCGGTCCCGGGTCCTGGTTTGTCCTGACTGACGAAGATGCCTTGCAGCGTGGATTTGTTTCTCCATATTCTACAAGTTCACCCAATGAGGATTTTGCAGAATGTGTATCCTTTTTTCTTTTCGACCCCGATTTCGAAGCAAATTTCATGGATCTTGAATCAAATTGCACCACCGATGACTGTATCAGTAGAAATGAAGGCAAGCTAAAGATTGCTGAGAAGCTAGCCGCCATCAAAGATCATTACGAAAGAGTTACTGGTGTTGATCTCGAGACGTTAAGAGCTGCGGTTCAAAGTAGATTATGATGAAGAAGGGAACCATAGGGTTATTGATTTTGACATTTCTTCTTGGATGTGGAGTTGATGACGGACCTAAATTGCCTTCTGTTGAGGAGCGAGTATCAGAAGCGGTAGACGACCTTCAGGATGCGCTTACAGACCCACCCAATGGATGGCGATTGGCTTACCGTCCCACCAACGAGACAGGTGCTTTTTTAATCATAATGAACTTTAATGCCGATGGTACGGTGAGAGTTCAGTCCGATGTGGCAGCAAATAGTGGTGAATTCAGGGATCAGGTGATTTCTTATCGGATTGATAGTTCACAAGGTATTGAACTAATCATGGAGACTTACGGGGTTTTCCATTACCTTTTTGAATTGGAACAAAACTCTTTCGGAGCTGAATTTGAGTTTGTATTTGTTGAAGAGCAGGGAAATAACCTTTTGTTTAGAAGTAAATCCGATGGCACATTTGATATTACAACTTTACTTTTCGAAGAAGCAGGACCTTCGGATGCCGGTAGTATTACCGAAGATGCCCTGAATTTCTTACGTCAAGGGATCTTTCGAGACGATGATTTAGGTGGTACGGGAGGAATTGGCTACTTTAATATTTACATTCCATCCACCAATCATACCTTGTCAGCAACATTTGATCTTGACCGTCGGGTTGCCAAATTTATCGGAATTGCTGAGGGATCCGATGAGGCCTCAATAATAGCCGGCAATTCAATTCAGACGCTTGATTTAGAGACCCCATTCAGTTTGTCTAACGAAAGCGTTGTGTTAGATCAGGCGCAGGTGATTACGTTTGGTGGAAGTACTTATACTATTGATCAAATTCCAATTGGCAATTTTTCTACTTCGCAAAGAAGCTTTTGTACCGGGCAGCAGGAGACGATCACAAATTTGTCCGGTTCTGCAAGTTTTGGAAATTTCACAGCAACGAGTAGTTTGTTTCAATCCAGTAACTCATTTCAGCCAGCTCCAAGCGGTGTGTATGGAATTAATCCATTCTTCATTTATGATGAAAATGATAGCTCTATTTTGGAACAGTTTGAAGCCGTTTTTCCCGGTGTTGTTGCGTTCCAATGGTATTACGGTCTTGAGCTCGCCGATAGCGTATTTAATGGCGTTGGATTTGTAACGCTTGACGATTTCAATAATGCCGAGTTTTATCTTCGTGGATTTGACGTGGTTCAAACAGGAAATTTTTTCGAAATGACATTCAACGGAAATAATCTTATCACAAATGATGATGCTACCCCGGGCGAGTTAGCAGGATTGGACCAGTTAACTGACTTGATTTTTTCCGGTGGAGATATTTATGTGCTGGAGATTATAAATCAAGGGGGGCTGTTTGAATTTTATAATCCTTGCAACAAGTATAAAGGGTTTCTCCTCTAATTCATTTCTAACGCGGCATCCACCGCTTCAACAATTTCCTGCATTTTACCCTTAGTGTATTTACCGGATGTGCTATAAACGATTTGGCCATCCGGGTTTAACACAAAGAAGTAAGGGAGATCTCTTCCCTGAAAATTGAGCGCCCTTTTGTATTCTTTCAAAGGTCCCTTATAAAATAGCACATAGGGTAGCAGACGTTTATCAATCGTCTTTTGAAGCTTCTTCATCACTTTCTGATATGCAGGCCGCTTGGCACCTGTGAACATGGGTATAAAGTAGCAATGAACATCATAGGTAAAATCAAAGACTGATGGCTTTTCAGGTTTATGGATAAACTGATTGTACATTGGTTCGAACCAGCTCTTTAAATCATCCTCTGATTTTTTTGAATATGCCAGTCCAACGATGCTAAATTTTTCAGATAATTCTGATGGGATATTTATGATCACATTAGTCAGAGATTCTGTCTCCATTTCAGGAAAATTGGAACCAACCTGAGCATAGGTATTGATGGAGATAGCAACTGTTGCCAGATATAAGAATTTCTTCATAGGAGGATTGAATTTGTCACCAAGTTAATAAAAACGTATTCAGTCCAAATGAATTGTGCTGAGGAGCTGCTTCCGGCTTCCTTCGTTGAAACCGATTGATTGTTTTTTCGTAATACGTAGATTATCTAAGTATATAACTAATTAATGTATGGTTTCTTTTTCTAAATCGTTGGTGGCAGCATCTTCCAAGCCACTTATCCTGGGTATTCTTCAGGAAGGAAAATCCTACGGATATAACATTATTCAAAGGGTCAAGGATATATCAAATGGTAAAATTGAATGGGCGGATGGAATGTTGTATCCTGTTCTTCACAGACTTGAAAAAGAGAAACTAATTCAATCTGAGTGGATACTATCGGATGAAGGCAGACACAGAAAGTACTATTCAATCACAGAAGAAGGAAAGGCTGCACTTCATACAGAAAAAGCAAATTGGATGAGTATGCACGAAGTAATGCTTAATCTATGGTCACTAAATACCTCTGGCAACTAGTATGAAAGAAGAACTTAATGACCTGGTTGCAGAGTGGAAGAACAGTCTGCACAAACATGTATTTCTTGAAGAAGGAATGATAAAGGAGTTGGAGAATCATCTGCTGAATTCTCAGACTTTTGAGTTGGCAGTACTTAAAGACACTTATTCCCGCAATACTGCTTGGTGTTCCAATCGCTTATATAGGATTAAACCATTGGCTAAGTAATTTTTCCTATAGAGTAGATGTTGGTGTGGAAGTAATTCTGATTGCCGTTTTTGCGATTGGCATGGTTTCACTCTTGACTATCAGCATTAAATCACTTTCAGCAGCGCTAGGCAATCCGGTAGATAGTTTGAAGTATGAGTAGGAGTACTAGCTGAATTCTTCAGTCAGTATAGTATATACCTGATCTACCGGCAGACCTACAACATTGTAGTATGAACCATTGATCCACTCGATGGCAATCAATCCAAACCATTCCTGGATACCGTATGCTCCGGCCTTGTCAAAAGGTTTGTAATTAGTGATGTAGTAATTGATTTCTTTGATTGAAAGTGGTTTTACTTTCACTTCGGTTGTGACACTAATGGATCGCTGTTTTTGCCCATTACTTATACAAACACCCGTAACAACCTCGTGAATTTGGCCTGATAATCCGCTTAACATGGTAATTGCATCATTCTCATCTGTTGGTTTTTCAAGTATTCTACCGTTAGATATAACAACTGTATCGGCCGTGATGATGATTTGATTCTCAAGGATGGTTCTCAAGGCTTTGTTTTTTTCTACCGAGAGATATTCAGCCACTTCCAGGACGGACATTTCATCTGGATAGGTCTCCTCAAAATCCATGGATCTCACCTCGAATTCAAAACCAGCCTTTTCCAGTAATTCCTTTCTTCGCGGAGACTGTGAACCGAGGATAAGTTTATTCGAAAGCATCATCAAAGAATGAGTTGAATTCATCCTCTTTGATTGAACCAAAGAGAAAACCACAAATAACTTTTGGATAAAAATAGGTAGACTTTTGTGGAAGTGTGTACCCACTGTAACACACTTGCTTTACTGTCTCAATAGAGATGTCTTTGGTGATAATGGCACATTGAGCGTTTCCACTTTCTACCTCACTCATGCATTTAACGAAATTACGTTCAAAAGATAAATTCCGACTGCCTCTCTGTTCTCTACCTGGAATTCCCAGGCACTTTTCAAAAACGAAATAGTGCATCACAGTCAGATCAAGCTCTTTGATGGCCTGTGGAAAATTCCATTCAATCTTGTCTATCATTTCGGGCTTAAGCCGGATCTTATAGGCTTTTTCTTTGATCAATAACCCGAATGCCCACTTCTTTCCCAAGATGACTTCATTGATCGTCGTGGGCTCCGAAATGGGCTTGATGATAAAGTACTTCTCCAATTTTACGAGAAGTTTTTCCTCTGAAAAGCCAGGTAGATCTTTCACCAATCTGTGTGTAGGGAGAATTCGAAGGTCATCAGTTTCTGTGTTGGTAAACCACATCATGTGGTAGTTGTAGCCTTCTTTTCCGGTGTGATCGGGGTTGGAATCTTGCATCTTCTTCATGTTGAGTAATGATCCTTCGTACCGATGATGACCATCTGCAAGGATGATCTTTTTATCCCGGATGATGTCAATGATTTGTTGGATGATCCTTGCATCATGAATAACTCCGAAAACATCTCTTACTCCCTGGTAGTCCTCGGTCTCATAGAGGGG
>JANQEC010000044.1 GCA_028278585.1 Cyclobacteriaceae bacterium
TTAGAAGGGTGGCTCATTTGTCCTGTATACTCCCCTCGTGGGCGTATCCTTGGTTTTGAGGGGCGACACCCATCTATAAAGAAGATCACGGACTACAGATGCGCTATACACTTTATTTCGATTTTCAGTTCTGGTTGGGCAAGAGCTACTACTTGAACTAAGGTTTGACACACTTCAGGATTACCACCGTAAGCCACTTCTCTTGCACCATAAACATCTTCGATATTACCAAAGAGTTCATCCATATCGGTAACAAAGTAGGTTTCGTCAACGATGTTGCTCATATCTGCTCCAAATTGTGATAGAATGCCCTGTAAATTCATATAGGCAACCCTTGTTTGGTCAGCGATACGAGTTGGAGTCTTCCCATCTTGATCAATTCCAATTTGACCCGATAGGTATAGAACATTTCCAACCTGGGTTCCCTGGGCGAAATATTCCTGGTATGGGCCACTTCGATAGGTCTTTTTTTCAATGGACATTTTGCAATTCCTCTTTTTTTAGATTGATATTAACGCCATTTTCCATCCACAGCTTCTTTTAAGCAGATAAACGGCTCACCGAACCCAGTCCGAAAGTACCCCAAAACCCGGAACTAGGTGAGCGAAATGCAATTGCGTAGAAAAAATAGTTAGCCATATACACCTAAGCCATTATTAACCATCGACATCTGATTGATTTGATTTGAAAGTAGTTTCAACTCCAAGTCTTTCAATATCCCGAAAGAATTGTATGGGTTCAACCAGGTTAGCTTGAAACCACAATCCGGGACTTCGAATACTTCCATTCAGATATTGCAACAGACAGGCAACAACACAAACAGCAGTTAAAACATAAGCATCCTCGTGAGAGAGCTTCATATAGAAGAAGCTGTTTTGATTGTCTTTTAAGCCCTTTGCTTCCAATTGAATAATGGCTCCAAAGGGAGGTTTGCTGAAATGTTTTAGTCCCCAGTTAAAGAGTTTTCCCATTGGATGTTTAGCTTTTTCACCAAATAGTTTAAAGGCTGCAAAGGCAACAGGCATGATTATATAGTCAGTCATCCAATTGAATCCTGCAATGTAAAAACCTGTCTCACGAAGTGATTGAATTGTTTCGGGTAACGATCGAAGTTCTTCTAAGAACATCGCTGTGCAATACCGCTGACCAAAGAGCTCGCCAAAGTTGAACTTTGGCAGATCCTTCATACTCACTCTTACCCATTCCTTATTTTTGAGTACCAGGGGATTGTAATTTTTCAATTCATCAATAAATTCCGATGATGTGGGTTTTGAAAATTGTAATTCATTTAAATTCATTTGAAAGGCTGTACTAATGTTAGCTACTTCCAGTGCATCGAATTTGGCAGCGGCATACCTGACCATTGCTGCCGGAATTCCAGGGTGATAGCCCCCATCCGTAATAAAACATCGTCCCTTATTTTCAATCTTCTCCCTCAAACGGTTAAGTACATCTATTTTTGTTGGGCTGGAAAGTTGAATGTCCAGATAATCGGCGCCTGCTTCAAGGGCTGCGTAAGAAACATTTTGAGTGTATTCAATTGTGCTTGATGCTACTACAACGATATCCATGCCTTCGAAAGCTGCTGTTAAGTTATCCGAATCTGCAGCATCAATTTGTTTAGCTGAGGCCCGATCGGTACGACATTCTCTATTTAATTCATCTGCTGCTTTCTGTGCTCGGCTTAAATTCCTTCCCGCAATAATTAGCTGAGCATCACATTCCTGTATTAGCAATCTGGCAATAAGAAGCCCGGTGTTACCATATCCGCCCAGGATTAGTACTTTCTTTTGCATCTTCTTCTCCAATTATATGTGCTATTATTCAAATCACTTGAGCTGTAAGCTAAAGTGAATTTGTTGGTAAAATTCAATTTTGGCCAAATGCTCTTTAAAACCAGCTCGATCGCCTGCTTGTGTTTGGCAACGTATTGGCAACTGGGTTCTTGGACTCTATTTTTATTCCATCTGATTTTTTATCTGCCTTTAAAAGCATAACGCCACGAATCAGCCGTGTGGCTTTATGCGTCGGTTGCATTAGCTCTCTCAGGCATTTTCTCTCTTTCCATTAAAAAGGCTATATATGGATATTCAAATTCAATTTTCGCTCCGTTCTTAGCGTCTCCAGGCTTTGTCCAAGCTCCGCCCAATAGCGATGCTCTTTTGAGAATAGTATCGGTTCAATTTTTTCGAGTAAAGCGGAAAAG
>JANQEC010000046.1 GCA_028278585.1 Cyclobacteriaceae bacterium
ATTCGATAGACAATGGTGAATAGAACCGGAACAATGATAAGTGTCAGGAAGGTTGCTACTATCAAACCAAAGATCACTGTCCACGCCAATGGTCCCCAAAAAATCACGTTATCTCCACCAATGTATACCTGAGGATCAAAATTCGTGAACAATGAGAAAAAGTCAACATTTAAACCTATAGCCAACGGTACCAGGCCAAGGACAGTCGTGATAGCCGTCAATATTACTGGCCTCAATCTTGCCTTACCACCCATTACAGTTGCTTCCAATGCATCTTCTTTAGACAAAAATTCTTCCTCTCTAAGCCCTAGCTCGAGTTTTTTTCGATCGATCAGGAGCTGAGTGTAATCCAACAATACCACTCCATTATTCACTACAATTCCAGCTAATGAAATGATCCCCATCATCGTCATCATTATAACGAACGGCCATCCTGTCATCATCAATCCACCAAACACTCCAATGAAACTGAGGAAAATGGCCAACATAATTATTCCAGGTCTTGACACACCTCCGAATTGGAATACAAGTATTAGCATAATCAGCCCCAGGCCTGAGAAGAAAGCACCCATTAGAAATGCCATTTGCTTGTTCTGCTCCTCAATCTGTCCGGTAAAGTCAATTCTTACACCGGGAGGTAGGTTCTCAAATTCTTCCATTTCACTTTGAATCTGAGTTACAATAGCTCCAGCATCTGTAAAACCAGGTTGCAATCCGGAATATACTGTAACTACACGCCTGGTGTCCTTATGTTTAATTGCACTAAACCCTGAAGTGTTCTTTTGAGAGGCTACTGCTGATACCGGAACCTCCTTAATCTTACCTGAGGAATTATCTCTGAAGGTGATATTCTGGTTAAACAATGCACTTGTGTTGTACCTAATATCCTTATCAAACCGAACATTGATATCATAGTCTTCTCCATCTTTCTTATATACACCAGCTTTCTCACCAAAGAGCGACCTTCTTAGCTGGCTACCCACTTGTCCGACTGCTACACCCAACTCACCAGCCTTCTTACGGTCAACTACCACTTGCATGGCTGGCTTCCCTTTATTCACATCAATCTTCAATTCCTCAATCCCCGGAATGTTTCGATCATTGATAAAATTCCTCATGCTTTCTGCGGCAAGAATCAGTTGGTCATAATCATTCCCCTCAAGTTCGATATTAATCGGATACCCTGCAGGAGGCCCAACTGCATCTTTTTCAACAGAAATCGCTACTCCTGGATAAATACCACTTAGTGCCACCTGGATCTTCTCTCTCAGGTTCTCAGAATCAGCGCCGCGTCGATATTTGAACTCCCGCATTGAAGCAGTGATCTTCCCTCTGTGAGGCATCTCCGCAGCGGAACCTCCATCCGTTTGAGGATTTCCCGCACCTTCTCCAACCTGTGACACAGAAGATTCTACCAGGAAGTTATAATCCTTGTCAGTGTAAACTTCACTGTTAATAATAGAATAAACCCTGTCTTCAATTTCATTCGTGATCTTGTTTGTCTTTTCAATAGACGTTCCTTGCGGGTATTCGATGTAGACAATGATCTGGTTTGGTGTGTTATCAGGGAAAAACTCAACCTTGGTACGGCCAGTACCCATCGACCATCCAAAAGCCATAAAGGCGGCGATCAAAAGGAAAACAGTGAAGGAAAAATACCAATACACATTTCGTCCCTTGAGTGCACTTCTTAGTCTTGCTTCGTAGAAATTCTCAAGCCAAACAAGAAACGTCTTCTGGAAACCTATCGCTAATTTCTTGATTCCGTATTTATAGATCCAGAATAAGAGGGCTGTCACAATCATAAGTGAACCTAATCCTCTAACACTACCACCAAATATCAAGATAAGTGTTCCGAAACCTCCCAAGATTATAGTTAATCTCACAAGTTGTTTAACGGTCAGTTCCCTATCCTCAGTTTCCATAAACTGCGACACCAACATGGAATTCATGAAAATTGCAACAAAAAGTGAGGAGCCTAGTACTACCGACAATGTGATCGGGAAATAGATCATGAATTGTCCCATAACTCCAGGCCACATACCTAGTGGAACAAAGGCCGCTACGGTTGTAACTGTGGAGATAATAATAGGTAATGCTATTTCACCTATTCCTTTCTTTGCAGCCTGTATTCTTGACAATCCCTCGTCCATTAATCGATACACGTTTTCAACGACCACAATTCCATTATCTACCAACATCCCCAGTCCCATGATCAGCGCGAACAGGATCATGGTGTTCATGGTGTATCCCAGCGTGTCAAGGATCATAAATGACATGGTCATTGACATTGGGATAGCAAACCCAACGAATAATGCATTTCTGAAACCAAGGAAAAACATTAAAACAGTTACCACCAGGATAATCCCGAAAATGATATTGTTTACAAGATCACTGACCTGATTTAGTGTTCTAAAGGATGAGTCGTTGGATATAGAAATATCAAGGTCCTGTGGAAAATAATTTGCTTGCGCATCCTTGATGATCTCCCTGATCTCATTCGCTGCATGAATCATATTTTTTCCAGCTCGTTTCTTCACATCGAGCATAACAACACTATTTCCGAACTCCCGGGCATATGTGGTTTTATCCTCTTCCTTAAAACTTACCTTGGCAATGTCCTTCAGGTAAACGGGAGCATTGTTCTCTGATTTAACAACAAAGTCTTCAAGTTCTTTCGGATCTTCAATTTCCCCAAGTATACGAATCGTTCTTCGTTGTCCGCTAATCTTGAGATTTCCGGCCGACATGGTCATATTTCCGTTTCCAATCGTGGACAAAACATCATCAAAACTGACCTTGGCAGCCATCATTTTATAAATGTCTACCGCAACTTCCACCTCTAACTCTTGTGCTCCACGAATGTCTACCTCCTTTATCTCAGAAAGGTCTTCGATCTCATCTTCCAGGTATTCTCCAAACTCCTTAAGCTTGTTCACAGGGTAATCCCCTGTGATGTTGATGTTCATGATCGGGAATTCTTCTGAGAAATTCAGATCGAAAACATTTGGTTCAACTTTCGCTCCATTGAACAAAGGCCAATCCTCTCCCGCTACCTCTGAGTCTACCTCGTCCTTCACCTTTTGCTTGGCTGCTTCCACCGTAATATCCTCATCAAATTCAACGGTGATAATTGCGTAGTCTTCTTGCGAGGTTGAAAGGATCTCAACGACATTACTCACATTCGTAAGCTCTTTCTCAAGTGGATCAGTGATCAGCCGCTCGATATCTTCAGCAGTATTTCCAGGAAAAGGAGTACTGATATAAATCTTCGTCTCCTTGATCTCAGGGAAATCCTCTCTTGGCATTGAAAAGTAGGACGACAATCCGATCAACAAAAAGATGCCGATCATTACCAGGATTACTGACGGATTTCGGATCGCCCATGAGGACATCCTAAATTCCTTGTTTACTTTGTTTTCTCTGGAATCCATGTATTACTGAGTTAAAATTTTGACTTGCTGTCCGTCTTTCACACTTCTGGCACCTTCACTAATCACATCCTGACCATCTTTGATCCCGGATAATACCTCAACATAATCACCTTGTGCCTTGCCAGTTGTAATGATGTTTTTGTTGGCTTTACCAATATTGTCACCATTCACTTCAGTGGCAACAAAAGCATATTGCTCACCTTCCGCATTTTCAGAAATGATACTTTGTGGAATCAGAATCGCTGATTCATTTCTGTAATCATTGATCTGAACCTTGGCAGTCAGGTTCGGCTTGATCTTACCATTGTTATTTGGTACAGGAATCTCCACAGTAAATGAGCGGTTATCCGGATTGATGAAATTTCCAGTCTGCCTTACTTTTGATTCTATCGTTTCATTTAAAATTGGAAAATAGACCTTCACCTTCTTGCCAGGAGTTACATTCGCAATGTAAGATTCGGGAACATCTACCTCGATATACATATTCGATAGGTTCACTATTCTGAAAACCTCAGAACCAGGACCTCCGGGTACAACAACAGTTCCCTGATCCTTGATCACATCATCAATGATTCCACTAAAAGGTGCCCGGATGTAGAACTTATCCAATTGACTCTGCATTTGATCTACTGAACTTTGTTGTGCCTCATAGTTTGCCTTGGCTTGCAGGAACTGGATCTCTGTACCGATCTTTTGCTCCCATAGTCGCTCCTGACGTTCAAAAGTGGTCTTAGCTAAAGCCAGCTGCGTTTTCATCTGAAGTAATTGGCTAGCCATTCCACCATCGTCAATGGTAGCAAGCAGTTGGCCTTTCTTAACACTTTGGCCATCAGTTACGTGAATCCTTATAAGGGTACCGGCAGCTTCCGGATATATCAGTACGTTTTGTTTTGTAGTGACGTCTCCCTGAAGTTCCACGTAGTGATCAAAATTCTCGAATTTAGCTTTGAACGTAGTTACTAGCGGCAAATTCCTGAATTCGCTATTGGCATTGATCATTGAATCAAGCAAAGCAATTTCTCGTCCTATAGATTTATGTTGTTCAGATAACTCTGTTTTTTTCTTTCTTACTTCTTCAAGATTGCCTCCTGCTATGATAGCGCTAACAGTACTTTCTTCTCCTCCGCCACATGACGTAAGAAATAGCGCTATTATGATGTTTAAGGTAAGTATGTAGTTGATCTTTTTCATGATCTTAATTTTTATAAAGTATTCCTAGTGCTTTTTTAAGTTCGATTTGGGCAGTTGCTGCCTCGTAAAGTGCATTTAAGTAATTTGTTTGCGCTTCTTTGAATTCGGTATTTGCCTGTACCACTTCCAGGTTAGATCCTAGCCCTTCCTGGTATTTTATTTTCGATACATCATAAACCTCTTCCGCCAGCGCTACATTTTCGCTTTCAGCTTCAACCGTTCTTATCGAGTTATTTACATTGATCTCAGATTCCAGGATCTCTCGATTTACATTGTTCCTCAACTGATTTATGTTTTGATCTACCTGCATCATTTGTATCCTGTTTCGTTGGATAAGACTTCTCTTTGAAAGCCCATCAAAAATCGGGATTGAAAGAGTGACGCCAAGATTGCTATACCTAAACCAAGTTTGACTGTCGAAGTTTGATAAGTCTCCAAATGAATTAGTGCCAGAAGTCCAACCAAAGTTGTAATTGGCATAGAGATTTGGAATGTACTGAGATTGAAAGTTCTTCACATTAAGCCCCAACAAGTCTTTATTTGTCTGAAGCACTGCATATTCTGGTCGTTGCTGAAGTGCTCCTTCTCTATTGACTTCAATGGGAGTTAAACTAACGGATGACAAATCCCCCGAAAGCGTTAATGGAGTTTCTACCGGCATTCCCATTTGCATCTTAAGAATGTTCATTGACGTGATAAGCAACTCAGTATTGTTCTTAAGGTTGGTCCTCAAATTGTTATGCTGAATCTTGATCCTTGAAACATCAATCTTCTCAGCAAAACCGTTTTCGTACATTGCATTGGTCTCATTTAGCAGCGTATCGATGGTTGCGAAATTTCGACCGAGGAATTCCAAATTCTCTTTGGTAATCAATACCAGGTAGTAAGCTTTAGAAACTGTTTCCACAATTTCAACTTTGGTTTGGTTTTCCTGTCGTTGACTCAAGAGCTTCACCGTTTTGGCTGCCTTCAAGCCTACAAAATAGGAACCGTCAAACAACAACTGTCTTGCAGTAATACCTGCTTGTCCAGTATAGTTGGTTCCAAAAGCTGCAGGAAACGTTTGCAATTCTCCCGGGCCTGCACCATCTGGCAGCAAGCTTTCATCTACTAAAACTCCGTATACTGCTGGTGAGATAAAGTCCTGGATAAAGCTGGTTTGGATCTTGAAGTTTTTTGTAATCCCAACTGTACCATCCACCTGGGGAAGTCCCCTGGCCAATGTCTCATTTATTTGTGTTACAGCAATATCATTTTCAAGTTTCGCTATTTGAAGATTTTCGTTGTTTTCCAACGCGTAGTTGATACAGTCTTCAAGTGAGAACCTTGTTTCTTCTTGCGCTTCTGCTCTGAGCAGAATGGTGGCAATCAATAAAAGTAAAAAAGTACCTCTCATATTAGAGTGCGTGATTTAAGGTTTCGGATTGTATATGTTCTTCATATTTTTCTCTCCCGGCCTTGGTTAGCAAACCGTGGATAAAGTGATCAAGAATTTGAAGTTGAACTTTTGTGAAATCAAATTCCTTCTGTGGAAAAATCTTGGCATTAAAGGCTAATTGAACTTGTTCCACTCGAAGTATTGACAAGATCTTGGGATCAATTTCTGATCTGAAATAGCCTTCTTCTATGCCCCTGCGAATGTTACGCTCAATGTATCCCCTCACAGTTGTATTCTTAAAATTCATATAATGGCCCCAAGCCTCCGCATGATATTTCTGCATATCAAATAAAAGTGAGGGATTCATCTTGAACACGTGCTTTCTCAAACAAAGCGTTACAAGAAAAATCTCATGAATTGCATCCTGTGAGATGCGTTCAATTTCAAGAAATTCTTCTGTTTCCTTGTCCAGGTGATGCAGGGCAACTTCTGATACCAATTTATCTTTGTTATCAAAATATTGATACAGTGTTTTTTTAGACATGGATGCTTCCCTGGCAACATCATCCATTGTCACACTTCTGACACCAAACTGAATGAACAGTTCCTCTGCATCATGAATAATTTTTTCCTTTACTTCCACTTTAACTTTAAGATAAAACTGAGGAAACTTTCGCAATCATAATAGTTTCCACGGTGTAAAGCAACGAACCTTTTATGAATTGGTTCCATTTTTTTTCATTTTTTTTATGACGATTCTATCCAGCTCTACTGGAATGAATGATGGCATGAAAAATGAAACAACGCTTATTTATTCTAAAATTGGAAATGGGAACCAAATATTATTGGCTTTTCATGGATTTGGACAGGATAAAAATTTTTTCAATTCGTGGCGTAAAAAGCTAGGTGACAAGTACACCATTTACGCATTTGACCTCTTTTATCACGGAGAAAGCCATCGCCAGTACAAAAAATTATCCAAGCAAGAATGGAAAGATCACATAATCAAGGTAATAGAAAAAGAAGGAATTGAACAATTTACGCTCCTGGGATATAGCCTGGGTGGCCGGTTTGCAGTAGCTACTGCTCTGTCATTTCCAAATATGACGAAAGAGATAATTCTAATAGCTCCTGATGGAATTTACCTCACCATTTGGTTCAAACTGGCAACAACACCAATCGTCCGATCAGCTTTTAAGTACATGATGCTTAATCCTGATAAACTGGAAAAATGGATCAGGTTTAATGACAAAGTTAGAATCGTAAATAAATACATCGCCGATTTCATTCGAAAAGAAATGGGGACTCCTGAGAGTAGAAAGCGTGTGTATATCTCGTGGAATTACTTTAAGAGCATCGGATACAAAAGGGGCAAGCTTATTGCGTTATTTCAAAAACATACATTTAAGCGAAGGATCATTCTTGGTTCAAAAGATTACGTGATCAAACCAAAAAGTATTCTTCCAATAATTGAAAAGATGGGGAATTTTGAAGTAACCATCCTTGATAAGAAGCATCATCAGCTTTTGGACGAGGACACGGTGAATCTTATCCGCCAATACAGTAACTTAAGGACATGAAATGTTTCTCAATTTTAGTCTTGCTCCTTATATGCTATAGTACAATTGCTCAAGAACCTACTCCTGAACAAATCAAGCAGGTTGCTGATGCAAAAAAGGAAGTGAAACGGATGAAAGGAGAGAAATTTCCAGAGTTCGAACTCACCACCCTGGATGGGAAAACCTATAATAATGAAGACCTACTTGGAAAGATTGTGCTGTTCAATTTTTGGTTTACGTCTTGCAGACCTTGCATTATGGAGCTTCCGGACATCAATGCCTTAGTGAAGGAGTACGAAAACGAAGATATTGTCTTCCTTGCTCCCACATTTGAAGACCAGATAAAGGTTGATAAATTTCTTACTCGATTCAATATGGAATACGAAATTGTTGCCGATGTAAAAGATTTCGTGTTGGGAAATAACATTAGAAGCTTCCCGACCCACTTCGTAATTGATCATAAGGGGTACATTGAAAAAGTGGTTATTGGCTATTCTGTTTTAACTGACAACATGCTTCGAAAAGCCGTTAACAAATTATTGAAATAGGGTCGTTTTCAAACACCGGGAAACATTACTTTTGCGCCTTTAAAGCAGTCAACTTCTTCAACGCTTAAAAAGACGCTCATTCATGATCCACTTCTTCCAAAAAACAACGAACGAAATCATTGCTGTTGGAACTCATGGACACCTTGAAAAAGCGGAAATTAAAAAACTAAATTGGCTATTCTCAGGAGCTGAACTGGTAAAAGAAATTAACATTTCAGGCGTGTTTATTGGAGCTCGCAAAGAAATGGTTACTCCATGGAGTACAAACGCAACTGATATTGCTCACAATGCCGGACTCGACAACATCTATCGAATTGAGACCTTTACTCCTGAAACTAACTTTTCGGATTTCGACCCTATGCTTCAGCAAAAGTATGATGGTCTGGATCAGACGCTTTTTACTCTAGACATACAGCCAGCAGCTATTCAACATATAGAAGACATTGACGCATACAATCAAAATGAAGGATTAGCACTTAGTGAGGAAGAAGTTGAATATCTAAATGGTGTCTCTAAAGAAATTGGCAGGCCGCTAACCGACACAGAAGTTTTCGGATTTTCACAAATCAACTCAGAACATTGTCGTCACAAAATATTCAATGGCACATTTATCATTGATGATCAGGAGCAAGAGTTCTCTCTTTTTCAATGGATAAAAAAGACTTCCAAGGAAAATCCAAACTACCTGGTGTCGGCATACAAAGACAATGTAGCATTTATCGAAGGTCCGCTTGTTGAACAATTCGCTCCCGTAAGCCAGGACAAGCCAGACTGGTTTGAGACCATGGATTTTGAATCCGTCTTGTCATTAAAAGCTGAAACACACAATTTCCCTACTACAGTAGAACCATTCAATGGGGCCGCTACAGGATCAGGAGGTGAGATCAGGGACCGGATGGCTGGTGGTCAAGGGAGCATTCCACTGGCTGGGACGGCAGTCTACATGACGTCATATTCTCGACTTGAAGAAGGAAGAAAATGGGAAAAGCCACCACGAAAGTGGTTGTACCAAACCCCACAAGAGATTCTGACAAAAGCCTCAAATGGTGCAAGCGATTACGGAAACAAGTTTGGTCAACCGCTTATTTGTGGAAGTGTCTTAACATTTGAGCACGAAGAAGGCGGGAAAAAATTCGGATATGATAAAGTAATCATGCAAGCCGGTGGTATTGGGTATGGTAAGAAAAAGGAGGCATTGAAGAAGGCGGTAACAGCAGGTGAGAAAATTATTGTTATGGGCGGTGATAATTACCGAATTGGAATGGGCGGTGGTGCGGTCTCCTCTGTAGACACTGGGGCATTTGACCAATCCCTGGAGCTAAATGCTGTTCAGCGTTCGAATCCTGAAATGCAGAAAAGAGTTTCAAATGCCGTTCGCGCAATGGTTGAGTTGAACGACAATACCATAACCTCGATCCATGATCATGGCGCTGGCGGCCATTTGAATTGTCTATCAGAACTAGTTGAAGAAAATGGTGGAACCATTGATCTTAACAAACTACCTGTAGGAGACGAAACTCTTTCAGACAAGGAGATCTTAGGTAACGAGTCCCAGGAAAGAATGGGCCTGGTTATTGGAAAGGAAGATTCCGATTACCTCAAACGGGTTTCGGAACGAGAGCGTGCCCCCTACTATGAAGTTGGCGAGGCTACTGACAATCATGAACTCAAATTCAACAACAATGGCAAACCTTCTCCCTTTGATCTCAAACTGGAACATCTTTTTGGATCTTCTCCAAAAACGATCCTCGAAGATCAAACGTCGGATTCCATTTTCTCAGATTTAGAATACGATATAGAAAATGTACATGAATATCTTAAGTCAGTTTTGCAACTGGAAGCGGTTGCGTGTAAAGATTGGCTTACCAATAAAGTGGACAGGTGCGTCACCGGAAGAGTAGCGACTCAGCAGACCTGTGGCGAGCTTCAGTTGCCATTGAATAATGTGTCTGTGATGGCAATCGATTTTAAATCAAACAAGGGCATTGCCACCTCCATTGGTCATGCATCCATTCCAGGTCTTATTGATCCAGGCGCTGGATCTCGTTTATCAATAACAGAAGCACTTTCCAATATCATCTGGGCACCTCTTACACATGGACTAACAGGAGTTTCCCTAAGTGCTAACTGGATGTGGCCCGCAAAAAACGAAGGCGAAAATGCACGATTGTACAATGGCGTAAAAGCCATCAGTGATTTTGCCTGTGAACTGGGAATTAACGTTCCAACTGGAAAGGACTCCATGTCCATGACTCAAAAATATCCGGATGGTGAAAAGGTATATTCCCCAGGCACTGTCATTATCAGTGCTATGGCTGAAGTCTCAGATATTAACAAAACCGTTAGCCCTGCTCTTGACTACACACATGAAGGATCGAAAATTCTCTATGTCGATTTCTCGGGCTCTGATTTTGAATTAGGAGGATCTTCATTTGCGCAAACCCAATCAAAAATTGGAGCGAATGCACCTGATGGCAATGCCGGTCGGATCAAGGAAGTTTTTAAAGCATTTCAACAGCTGATCGACGAAGAATTGATCATTGCTGGACATGACGTGTCGGGAGGTGGTCTTATCACTACTTTGCTGGAGATGAATTTTCCAAATACAAGAGGAGGTCTTGACATTGACCTATCTACATTGGAAGAAGAAGACACTGTTAAAGTATTGCTCTCCGAAAAACCTGCATTGGTTATTCAAGTTGACAATGAGCATGCTATTAACATTCTTAAAGAACAAGGAATATCGTATGTTGAAATTGGCAAGATTTCGGAAGCGAGAAATGTAACTGTAACGAATGGAGGTTGGTCCCATTCGTTCGACATTGAAGCTTATCGGGATGTGTGGTACAAAACCTCAAACCTTTTGGATCAACAACAAACAATTCACGAATTTGCCAGGAAGAGAAAGGAAAATAGATTTATTCAACCCCTCTCCTACAACTTTCCCAAACTTTTTGATGGAAAGGCCAGCACATACAACCTTGATTTCAATCGGAAAGGAAGATCCGGAATAAAAGCTGCCATCATACGTGAACAAGGAGTGAACAGTGATCGGGAAATGGCTTATGCATTATGGCTCGCTGGATTTGATGTGAAGGATGTTCATATGACTGACCTCATCACCGGAAGAGAAGATCTAACCGAGGTGAACATGATCGTCTTTGTGGGCGGCTTTTCCAATTCCGATGTGCTAGGATCAGCCAAAGGATGGGCTGGCTCCTTCCTCTTTAATGAAAAAGCGAAATCGGCACTGGATAATTTTTATGCCAGGGAGGATACATTGAGCCTTGGTGTTTGTAATGGCTGTCAACTGATGATGGAGCTGAACCTATTATATCCCGAACGAGGTGATACACATCCGAAGATGCATTACAATATTTCCGGGAAGTTTGAATGCGCATTCACCGGTGTGGAGATCAAGGAAACCAATACCATCATGTTAAAATCCATGGTCGGTTCAAAACTTGGAATCTGGCTTGCCCACGGCGAAGGACGATTTATTCTCGAGGATGAATCAAACTATAGCATCCCTGTTAAGTATACTCAAGAAGAATTTCCCGGTAACACCAACGGAAGTGATTTTGCAACCGCTGCACTTTCCTCTAAAGATGGAAGGCATCTCGCAATTATGCCACACCTTGAAAGAACTTTGTTTCCATGGAACTGGCCATACAAACCCGGACTAGAAGAGGCAGAAGTATCTCCATGGATGGAGCCCTTTAAGAATGCATTTGACTGGGTGAAGGATAATACACCGAACTAATTCAATTCTGACCGTTATCTTCTTCGACATTATTTAAAATTTTCTTTTCTATTTCATTTGGAACCAGGTAATTAAAACTGTTCCAATACGTTTCATCGTTGTTGAACTCACGATTATAAAACTCTTCATCTCGTGTGAATTTTATTCCCTTCTCGGTGAATTCTTTGTCTTTTGAATAGCTGGTTGTGTAGTAGAAAGAGCGCAATTGATACCGTTGATTTTTGCTCATCATGATCCAATAAAACATACTTCTTTTCTTAAGCCAGTCGCCTAGGTAAATACTTGAATTAAGCAGCCACTTACCATTTTCATCTTCCATGTACTGTTCAATCCAGGTGTGTCGTGTCCATTTCCATCTATCGAATGGGCTACCGTCACCGTGTGTTTTCGTACCCTCCATTCGTACGAATGCATATGATTCAAGGTCAATGATCAGTTTCCCATAGATTGGTTTCCTTTTTGAATCAGTAAAGGAAATGATGACCACTTTCTTACCATTGAAAAGTGTGTAGCCCTCGATTTTGTAAGTGTAGTTCTTGAAATGAGAAGGATAAACAGGGTTTATTGGATCGTTGATCGAATTTTTCAAACAACGATATGCGCCACCAGTCCTGTAATCCAAATCGTTCTTTTCCAGGTTCGGAAGATCCTTCTTTCGATCAGCAAGGTGAATTATTTCAATTCGCTCATCAGCATCAGAACCCTCTCCGGGAATCTTTACCTGAATAATAGCTTCCGCAATGTATAATGGCTCTCCATTTGTATTTTCTGTCTCCTTAAAGTACCCAGTTAATAAATGCTCATCAAGCCAATAATTCTTAGAAATGCGTGAAAAGGCTTCTTTAATTATTTCTTCGGGAGTAACTTTTTTACTTTCTATAAATACATCATTGAGCGCCAGAACACTTGGAGTTAACAGTATTGATAGTTCCCAACTACCAACATTGGTATTCCACTGTACAGTGTCTGTTTCATAGCCAATTGATGATACTTTTATTTGGATCGATTGTGCTGAAACATTTTTTAATTCAAAAATCCCATTTTCATTGCTTATGGTTCCTTCGTTTGTTCCAATTATTGCAATATGAGCAAAAGCTACAGGTTCCAGGTTTTCTTCATTTATCAAGCTACCTCGTATTGAACGAACCTGTGCTTCAAGAACAAAAGGAAGAATGAATGTCAGAATATAAAAGAATACTCCCAAGGCTTTTTTTGAAGGTTTAATCATACGGGTTTGAATCCCAGAAATTAATCTAGGATTGCAATCCGGAATTTTAAAATAATCATGAAAGACAAGTGCCGAAATGCTATAAATTCCGATTTGAAATGATAAATCCATTGACACTTTGCAATTGAATTTTGGTTTGATTTTTTAGCACCAGTCAATTGATTGGCATTTTTGTTCCTGGCACTTTTCATTTTGTTTTTAATCCTCTACTTTTGCCGTCCGTTTTGGCCTATGCCCCGATAGCTATCGGGATGGCAACACGCTCCACTACCACGGAGTTGTTTGTGTGGTAGAGTTGTGAAAGCCAACTTAAAAACTTTCAATTTTTGGCCTATGGTG
>JANQEC010000068.1 GCA_028278585.1 Cyclobacteriaceae bacterium
CTACCGTTGAGATTTTTATTCGTGAAATGTACCCGTCAGCAGCGGCATAAATTGGCCGCCCGATCTCACCTCCTGTTTTTACATCAATACCTGTATGAAAATGAGACGACCGTATTTCGCCAACGGTTCCTGCCAGGTAACTCTGTGAACCCGGGTTAATTGGGAAAATGTAATACCCCTCATATTCACCTAGTTGAGCACTAAGTGAGTACCAAAGAGAGAAGGTTGCTAATAGTAAAAGTATTCTCACTATTTCACTTCGAAATCCAACATTTTTTTATCTGCTAAGTATCCAACAAGCCGATCGCCAATTTTTACCTGACCCACACCTTTTGGAGTACCAGTAAAAATAATATCTCCAATTTTAAGTAATATAAACTGTGAGACATAAGAAATAATTTCATCAACGGTCCAAAGCATCAATGAAGTGTTCCCAGCCTGGACAACCTTTCTATTCTTTTCCAATTTGAAGCTAACATTTTTCATGTCGTAGTCTTCCTTTGAGACAAAATTGGAAATAGGGGCAGAACCATTGAATGCCTTGGCAATTTCCCATGGACGACCTTTTTCCTTGGCTTTGCTTTGCAAGTCTCTTGCAGTAAAATCTATTCCCAAACCTATTTCGTCGTAATAGTCGGAAGCGAATTCTTTACTTATTGACTTTCCTTCTTTCTTAATTTTAACCAACAATTCAATCTCATGATGAATATCAGTTGAGAAATCAGGATGGAAGAATGGATCATTGTTTTTGAGTAGGGCAGTATCGGGCTTTAGAAAAAAGATTGGTTCATCTGGTCGCTCATTTCCTAGCTCTTCGATATGCTCGGCGTAGTTTCTGCCTATGCAAACTATTTTCATTCAAATGGCTATTAAAAGAGGTAAAACTAGCCGCTGATTGCCATAGCTTCAAATTGAGGCTCATCTATTTCGACATGTCCTTCTGAATCAATTGATTTCAGAGAAACTTCCTTCAACTCATTGATCAAAAGTGGATCGTATTTGGCAGTTACCCTAATGTAGTTTTCTGTGAACCCTTGCATCGTCCCATTTTCCACGTCATCCTCAAACAGTACTGTGAAGTTTTTATTCAAGTGCTGCTCATAAAAATGTCTCCGTTTCTTTTCTGATAGAGTTCTCAGCATTTTAGAGCGTTCGTTTCGATCCTTTTGAGGCACTGAGTGTTCCATCGAAATGGCCTTGGTATTTGGGCGTTCGGAATACGTGAAGACATGTAGATAAGAGATGTCAAGCTCATTTAAGAAATTGTATGTTCTTAGAAATTCCTCCTTGTTTTCACCGGGAAATCCGGTGATGACATCAACACCAATGCAGCAGTCGGGCATCACACGTTTGATCTTCTCCACCCGTTGTTTGTACAGCTCGCTTAAATAACGGCGATTCATGCTTCTAAGAATGGTGTCGCTACCAGATTGGAGGGGAATATGAAAATGTGGAACGAACTTCCTGGAAGTCGCAACAAATTCAATGATCTCACTGCTAAGCAAGTTTGGTTCAATGGAAGAAATCCTAAAACGATCAATGCCCGGGACTTCATCCAAAGCTTTGATCAAATCAATGAATTTTTCTTTTCGTTTTCCTTCTTGAATGCCAAAATCTCCAATGTTAACACCTGTGAGCACTATTTCTTTCACCTCCGTCCTTCCGATCTCTGTGGCCTGCTCTATAATATTTGCAATGGAATCACTTCGGCTTTTGCCTCTGGCTAATGGAATCGTACAAAAAGCACAACCATAGTTGCAGCCATCCTGAACCTTAAGAAATGTCCTGGTCCGATCAGCAATTGAATAGGAGGCGTTGTATGTGGTGGCCTCTTTAATTTCGGAGGCAAAGACCCCACCTTTAGTAAAGTCATCCAGGTGATCAAAAAGCTGGAATTTTTC
>JANQEC010000074.1 GCA_028278585.1 Cyclobacteriaceae bacterium
AATAATCTTGACATCAATGCCTTTATAGTCTTTGTTCTGGTAGGAATAGATATGTTTTTTAACAGAGGAGTTTTCATTATTGAAATGTTAAAGAACAGGCTTTTGATATTGAAACTGATAGTGACTCTATGTTAGCTGCATGGAGAGCATTGATGCACATTTGAGAATCATACTGTCCAGAGTCATGAATCATGTATGTTAGGAATCTCAATTTTTGAGTGAAACTTTTACTGGTTTCCCTTGAAACTGACAGTTATTTGCAATGGCTTCAATGACTTCATCATCAAGCACACATGACAGTCCTACACTTCCAAATATGGAACTGCCTGCTTTGATCTTAATTTCTGTTAACATTTCTTGAAGAAACTGCCTTGTCACTGTCATCCACCAGTCTCGAAAATCGTTACATCATTGTTGACAGCTTGCGCTACGTGCACTGGTTTGGTCGATGTACAGTTTTTAGAGTTCAGCGCTCTCTTTCTGTTCTTGATTTCGACCTTAAAGCGGTGATTTCACACAGATGGAAGCGTATGATCGCATTGAAGGTTTCCTGCTCTGCGTGTTTACAGATTTGTTTGATCTTTCTTTTAAAATCATTGTCCGCTTTTATTTTGGCCTTCACCCTATATTGTAGGGTTTCTGGGCAAGTTCCTTTGTCTGTGTGCCTTTTTGGGGACTTGATTGCACCCTTGGCCTAGCTGATTCTGTCCTCTGCGGATAGGCTGTGGCTATGATTTCGGTTGTCTATGGATGGGCTGTGGCGACGTTCCAGGAAAAAGTGCCAGAACATCACAGTCAACAAAAGTCCATACACTGATCAATCCCAACCTGGTGTGGGATCAAATAAAAAGAAGACTTTAGTGTTGGGATTTTGGGAAGAAAATTCCTCAACCAATTCGTTCCCTGAAATGAGACCTTTTTTGAGAACTGTCATTGCATGACCTTTAATTGACATACAACTTGACAAAAGTCAACCTGCAAATGAATAACATAATGAAGATCAGGGTAGAGAGAAAATGCGATAGCTGTGTGGGTGGGGAGGTGGACTGGGGAGACTGTTGGAGATGTAGGACGTGTTTCGCAACGCTCCGCTCATCGTAGATTTGTTTGTATTTATTTATTTTTTAGCGGAGCTCCCGCGCGCGCGCAGCGGAGCACCATGGGTAAGAAAATTTGGTAAACTATCCATCCGAGAAAATTTGGTTATGACGTAGCGTACAAATGCACTGCTTGTCAAAGTCATTGGAAATCCGATTTCGGATGGCATCGTTTTCAAAAATGAGCTTAC
>JANQEC010000105.1 GCA_028278585.1 Cyclobacteriaceae bacterium
ACACAGCATCAAAGAAGTGCCTGCTGGAATAGCTTAGTGGGGAAACAAATCTCAGATAAAAATAATAAATTTTCAAAAACACAAAAAAACCGCTTAGAAATCTAAGCGGCTTTGAAAATTTCTAACTGGTGTTCTTACTTGCTCATCGTGAACCTCCATACACCTTCAATACCAGCAGTCCTACCAAGGGTACCTGTATTATTGAAGTCTAACTGAAGAGAATTCGCAGAAACTACAACAGTAATTTCAATCGCACCGGCATTACCTACTGCATCTCGTGTGATTTTAGTGCCACTTGTGTTTGCAAACGTCCATGTGCCATCGGCCCAAACATCTTCAAAATTTGTTGGTACACCCTCTGTTGAGTAAGATCCACCATTTTCATCGCCTGAAATAGTTAATGTAAATGCAGACCAATCACTGTCAGTGGGTGGTGAACCTTGGTAATTTACTTGATTGGCAGTAGTGGTCCATGTACCAGCCAACAATTCCGCTTGGGTTACAAGGGGATCAACTGGGTCAGTACCTCCACTATCACTAGAACAACTTATGAAAATAACTAAGGAAACAAAAACTAAGGCAGCTAGTAAGTTTGATAATTTTTTCATAGTTAAAGAGAAATGTGTCGTTTTTTAAGTTTAAGACATGTAAATGTAGAACAATTTTTGAGTTTATTGGTAGGGAACGAAGATAAAGTGTAATTATTATAAGAGATTTTTGTCTTTTAATGAGATAGTGGCTCTAGACAACTCAATTTCGCGTTTTTGATTACTAGCAAGGATTAAAGGAGTGTTTTGATCTCTTAGGTTCAGCTCATTCTTCCACCATTCAAATCCTTGATCATCAAGATTTGAAGTAGGTTCATCCATGAAAATAGCCTCATTTTCATAATAAAATGCAGTACACAACTGAACTCGTTGTTTCATTCCTGTAGAAAATTCGGAAATTCTTTTATTTAATGGCAGTTGGGACCTTTTACTGACTTCCTCACTTGTTAGAATTTGTCTTCTAAAAGAGGAGTGAAATTTCAAAAATTCGGTTAGCGTCATTTCTTCGGGAAATTCCACATATGGACTTGTGAAACTTATTAGCTTAAAATGATCGGGATCAAGATTTTTTCCATCATGCAAAACTTTACCCACAGAAGGTGATAAATACCCGGAAATTATCTGAAGCAAAGTCGATTTTCCTGATCCATTAGGACCAGTTAAAGCTAAGAAATCACCAGGTATTATCTCAATATCCAGGTTTCTAAACACCCAATTTTTCCCAAATTTTTTTCCAAGGTTCTTGCCTGCAATGTTCATTAATTGAGTGATTCAACTGGATCGGCAAAACTATCAAATCTCCCTATCGAATAAATCCCAAAATCGAATAAATCTTCAAATCATCTCATCACCCAAAAACTATCTTAGGGGCACACAAATAATACTTCTTCACAATTTGTCTCAATGCTTTTATGTTGGGTAAATCAGTGGCTTCCGCAACATCCACCACCTCACCATTTTTCTTCAAAATATCAATGGTCCCTCCTGTAGCAATGTACGCAGCATTACTTACAGCTCCTTTTTTCACAAAGTAATCTAATTGTTCAGGTTTGATATTGAACTGAGAAATGACTTTTTCATTGAGGGATTGCACAATTTCTTCATCAAATTCTTCATTAGAGAATTCTATTTTGAACAACTTTCTTCTGAGCAACATTTCGCTCAGGTTTCTCAATATTAAGTCGTCATGATTTTGCCAGAATTTCAGTGATCCCCAAATGTCTCCATCATCGAGGAGCGTGTAGATTTCAATGATGTCTTCATCTTCTTCGAAATCCTTTAGGGTAATATTCCTTTCCAGGAAAATGGATAAAGCAGGTGTTGCCTGGACCTGGACACCAGATTGGGCCAGCTCTTTTGCTCTTTTGATAATTTCAATCAGCATTACCTCAGCGGAAACGGCCACTTTATGGAGGTATACTTGCCAATACATCAACCGCCTGGCATTGAGAAAATTTTCAATACTGTAGATCCCCTTTTCCTCAACTACAAGTTTGTCTTCGTGAAGTTCCAGCATTTTGATGATGCGCTCGGACCCAACCATTCCTTCATGAACTCCTGTGAAATAGCTATCTCTTTTCAGGTAATCCAAACGATCAAGATCTAGCTGGCTGGAGACCAGTTGAT
The DNA here is from genome assembly GCA_028278585.1 of Cyclobacteriaceae bacterium. GTDB lineage: Bacteria > Bacteroidota > Bacteroidia > Cytophagales > Cyclobacteriaceae > Ekhidna. The sequence continues at coordinate 2,175 of JANQEC010000105.1, forward strand.
TGAAAAACGGACGATGATATTTTCCTTGAAAGATCTCAATCGCAAGATCGAGGGCATTGTTCATTTCCTCATTCAAACGCTCCATCATCCACACACTTAACTGCTCATGTGTTACATCATTGAACAAGGAAAATTCAAGTGTGTGTGAGAATGGTCCATGACCAACATCATGAAGCAAAATGGCAATTAGTGCTGCATTGTGCTCCTCTTTTGAAATACTATGTCCTTTACTCTCAAGCGTTTGCAAAGCTCTTCTCATCAAATGCATGGCACCAAGAGCATGATGGAACCTCGTATGTAATGCACCAGGATAGACGTAATCGGTCAATCCAAGCTGTTTGATCCTCCTCAATCTTTGAAAATAGGGGTGTTCAATGATCTCAAAAATCAACTCATTGGGAATGTTGATAAATCCATATACCGGATCGTTAAGAATTTTCTTTTTGTTCAAATGGATTATGGGGTTGATCTTTGAATGTAAAGGAGAAATTATTAATGCAGAAATATAAGATTTTGTGGGCGGATGATGAAATTGAGTTGCTCAAACCACATATCCTCTTCCTCGAGCAAAAAGGTTACGACATGACCCCTGTCAATAGTGGGTCTGATGCGTTAGAGGAAATTGATCATAACCAATTCGATTTGGTTTTCCTGGATGAGAATATGCCAGGGATGACAGGATTGGAAACACTGAATTATATCAAATCGACGCACCCGAGCCTACCTGTTGTTATGATCACAAAAAATGAGGCCGAAGAAATCATGGAGGAGGCCATAGGGGCCAAGATCGCAGACTATCTGATCAAACCTTTGAATCCGAATCAGATTCTTCTATCTGTTAAGAAAATTCTGGACAACAAACGGATCATTTCTGAGAAAACCAATCTTGGGTATCAAAAGGAGTTCCAAAAGCTGGCAATGAATGTGATGGATGCACAAGACTACCACGATTGGAAAGAAATTTATCGGAAGTTGGTTTATTGGGAATTACAAATCGATGAAACGGAAGACAGGAGCATGGTGGAGGTTTTGAATACGCAGAAATCTGAGGCAGACGGTGCTTTTTCTGAATTCATAATCGCTAACTATCAGGATTGGATCAACAATCCGGATATGGCAAGACCAATCATGTCACATAACCTGTTGAAGAAGAAAGTTTTTCCTGAGATGGGGGAAGATCCTATCTTTTTAATTGTTATTGACAATTTAAGATACGATCAATGGAAAATGATTGAACCAGAAATTTCAGATTTATTTACCATTGACTCTGAGGAATTCTACTATTCAATACTCCCCACAACCACAGCCTATGCCCGCAATTCACTTTTTGGAGGTATGTTGCCCCTGGAGATATCCCAACGCTATCCCGATCTATGGGTAGGCGAGGATTCAGATGAAGGCAAAAATAACTGTGAGGACGACCTGATCGAAGCTAATCTTGCCAGAAATGGGATCAAAACCAAGTTCAGCTACAATAAAATATTGAAGGCCGAACAAGGAAAACAACTGTCGGAATCCATAGCAAACCTTCTAAGCAATTCGCTAAATGTAATTGTTTACAATTTTGTCGATATGCTTTCACATGCCAGGACGGACATGCAAATGATACGAGAACTCGCGCCTGATGAATCCGCCTACCGGTCGCTTACTAAGTCCTGGTTCACACACTCAACTTTTTATGATACGCTGAAATCTCTGGCCAACATGAAAGTAAAAGTTATGATCACCACAGATCACGGGACCATTAGGGTAAACAGGGCGCAAAAAATTGTGGGCGATAAAAGCACAAATACAAATCTGAGATACAAGGTTGGAAGAAATCTCAATTTTGATGAGAGTAGTGTCTATTTCACACGAGAGCCCGAAAAGTTAGGGCTTCCTAAAACCAATCTTAGCTCAAGTTTCGTGTTCGCAAAGGAGGATCATTTTTTTGCCTACCCAAATAACTACAATCACTATGTGAGATTTTATAAGGATACGTTCCAGCATGGTGGTATTTCCATGGAGGAGGTAATTATTCCATTCATTTCTTTATCGAGTAAATGAAGGAAGTGACCTACACCGAACAAGATCTTCCTGAAGTATCCAGAGAATTAGTTGAAGAGTTCTCTAAAGAAAAAATTTGGCTTTTTATTGGAGAAATGGGTGCAGGTAAGACAACATTGATCAAATCCATTTGTACTCATTTGGGTGTTATTGATGAAATGAGTTCTCCAACATTTTCGATTGTGAATGAGTATCAGAATCAGATTGGAGAAGAGTTATACCATTTTGATTTCTACAGAATGGAGGATCAAAAGGAAGCGGTAAATATTGGAATTGAAGATTACTTTTTTTCAGGTAACAGATGTTTTATTGAATGGCCGGAGATCATCACAGCATTTTTACCTGAGAAATACCTGGAAATAAGCATTAAATTAGTAGATGATAACACACGATACCTAACCGCATCAATTAATGAACGAAACCTCTAAAAGCGGATTCGCGGAGCTTGCAAAAGAGCAAGGTCTATATACTCAAGAAGCGCCTGCAAAAGTGAAGAAGAGTAAACAATCGCTTAAAATTGGCGTTCCCAAAGAAGTAGCCTTACAGGAAAGAAGGGTGCCACTGAAGCCGGCATCGGTAGAAGTTTTAGTTCAAAATGGACATGAAGTAATTATTGAAAGTGGCGCAGGAGATTCAGCCAATTTCAAAGACCAGGAATATAGCGAGGTGGGAGCATCGATATCCTATAATTCAAAAGAGGTTTTTGAATCTCAAATCGTATTAAAGGTTGAACCCCCAACAGTGGAGGAAATTGAGCTGATGAAATCAGGGAGTGTGTTGATCTCGGCCATTCAGTCAGGGAAACAGACAGTGGAGTATCTTGAGGCCATAAACAAAAAGAAGCTAATTGCAATCGGTTATGAATTCATTGAAGACAAAGTTGGAGGATTGCCATTGGTGAGGGCAATGAGTGAGATTGCGGGAAGCACGGTTATGTTGATTGCCGCAGAATACTTAAGTAGTGATAAAGGAAAAGGGACAATTATAGGAGGAATTACAGGAGTTCCACCGACGCGAGTGGTTATTCTTGGAGCGGGCACCGTTGCCGAGTTTGCTGCCCGCGCAGCATTAGGCCTCGGTGCGGAAATTCGTGTTTTCGACGATCATATTTATAAACTTAGAAGATTGAAGCATACACTTGGTACAGAGGTGTACACTTCTACATTTGATTCTACAGTACTTCAGGAAGCGGTAGAGAAAGCGGATGTGCTGATTGGTGCTATTCGCATGGAAAAGGGACGAAATAAACTGTTGGTTACTGATGAGATGGTCTCTGCAATGAAGGATGGTTCCGTAATCATTGATGTAAGTATTGATCAGGGAGGAAGCATTGAAACTTCAGAGATCACTACGCATGAAAAACCAACATTCGAGAAATATGGTGTAATCCACTATTGTGTTCCAAATATTGCTTCTCGTGTTGCCAGAACAGCTTCACTGGCAATTTCCAATATTTTTACACCAATTTTACTGGAAGCCGGAGAGGAGGGAGGAATGGATGAAATGATCTACAACCAGCCCCGGATCATGAAAGGTGTCTACTCGTTTAAAGGAAGCTTAACCAAACTAGAACTGGCTAAGCGATTTAACATGGGATTCAAGGACATTAGCCTTTTCATGGCAGCAAGAATTTGATATTGAGTTGTATATAATCTTTTTGTAGTTTTAGAAAATGACCTCCAAGAGTATAAAGAGACAGGTTTTTGAAGTTCTCGAAAAAGGCCAGGGCAATGATTACTGGAGCCGGAGATTCGACATATTTATTATGACCATGATCTTGCTCAATGTGGCAGCTGTGATTATGGAGACTGTCGAATCAATTCACGACGGCTACATTGAGGTGTTTGACTATTTCGAGTATTTGTCTGTTTTTGTCTTCTCTATTGAATACGTTGGTCGTGTCTGGACCTGCACCTATCTTGAAAATTACAAACATCCGTTTTGGGGCCGGATCAAATTCATATTCTCATTTATGGCAATCATTGATCTTTTGGCGATCATGCCGTTTTACCTGCCATTATTCTTCTCCATAGATGGTCGTGTTCTTCGGGTGTTGAGGCTTTTCAGGATTATTCGGATATTCAAAATGGGTCGGTATTCTACGGCTTTCAACATGATCGTAAGAGTCATCACCAAAAGAAGAGAAGAATTACTCGTAACCTTAACGATCGTTTTTGTTATGCTTATACTTGCTTCCAGTCTCATGTACTACGTTGAGAATGAAGCTCAACCGGAAGCATTTAGAAGCATTCCCGAAACGATGTGGTGGGGAGTAGCTACACTCACTACCGTAGGATACGGAGATGTTTATCCGATAACTCCACTTGGAAAATTATTGGGAGCCTTTATAGCCATTCTGGGGGTAGGGATTTTCGCTCTTCCAGCCGGTATCATTGCATCGGGATTTGACTCAGAGATCAAACAAAGAATAAAGGAAAAAGAAGAAAAAGAGTTTTAGACTAGTTTCTCCAGGCTTTCTTTCAGCGTCTTAATTTTAGCCTCTGCATCTGCAAGCTTCTTTCTCTCATTTGCAACAACCTGCTCCGGTGCCCCATTCACAAAACGTTCATTCGCTAGTTTCTTGGTCACTGATTGCAGAAAACCTTTTGTGTAATTCAACTCCTCTTCCAGTTTCTTCTTTTCGGATTCCATGTCAACATTTTCAGTCGCAGGTATGAAAAATTCATCCGCACTGATCACAAAACTGAACGAGTTTTCAGGTTTGTCGCCTGAATTCCTATATGATACGTTAGCCAGTTTTTCAAGAGAAGTCGAAATGTTGTTGATGTCCGATGCGGTTACCAATTCAAGGTTTTCCTTAGGTGAAATACCTTTTGAGTTTCGGATGTTTCGGACCCCTGAAGTTATTTCAAACAATAGATCCGCTTCTTTAAGAATATCATCACTAAATGATTTTGCTTGAGGCCATGAAGTAACAACCAATGCCTCTGAATCATCACGATCAGCAAATTGATGCCAAAGCTCTTCAGTAATAAAAGGCATGAATGGATGCAAAACTCTTAAAACCTGCTCGAAGAGCTGAACCGTCTGCTCATTGGTTGTTTGATCAATTGGTTTTTGATAGGGAGGTTTCACCCACTCCAGGTACCAGCTGCAGAAGTCATTCCAAACCAGCTTGTAAACGGTCATCAACGCATCTGACATTCTGAACTTGGAGAAATGATCTTCAAGCTCATTTAAAGCTTTGTTGAATCTGTTTTCGAACCACTCAACCGCTTGCTTGTTGATTGCTGGTTGAGCATCATTCGAAGTTTCCCATCCATTTACTAATCGGAAAGCATTCCAGATTTTATTGGAGAAATTTCGACCCTGCTCACACAATTTTTCATCAAAAAGAAGATCATTCCCTGCAGGAGAGCTGAACAACATGCCAGTTCTGATTCCATCAGCTCCGTATTGCTTGATCAATTCCAGGGGGTCAGGAGAATTTCCGAGTGACTTGGACATTTTCCTTCTAAGCTTGTCTCGAACGATCCCAGTTAAATAAACATTCTGAAAGGGTTTCTCATCCAGGTATTCATATCCGGCGATGATCATTCTGGCGACCCAGAAAAATAAGATCTCAGGCGCTGTTACCAACGTGTCTGAGGGGTAAAAGAAATCAAGTTCCGGGTTTGAACTTTTATCGATCTTACCAGATTCCTTGTCAAAATATTTGTCATTAAACCCATCAAAAGGAGCGATTGGCCAAATATTAGAGGACGCCCAGGTATCTAACACATCAGGATCCTGGGTTAGATCTTTTTCTGTAAGTGATTCATTTTCCGATTTTTCTTTCGCTAATGCAACAGCTTCTTCAATGCTTTCAGCTACAACAAAATCTTCTTCCCCATCTCCATAGTAATAGGCCGGAATTCGTTGTCCCCACCATAGCTGTCTCGAAATACACCAATCACGGACATTCTCCATCCAGTGATTGTAGGTGTTTTTGAATTTTGAAGGATACAACTTGATCTCATCGTCCATCACTGCTTTGTGTGCCTTTCTGGAGATTTCCTTCATTTTGATGAACCATTGCAACGAAAGCTTTGGCTCCACCACCGTATTTGTTCGTTCCGACCGCCCAATTTTTGTCACAAATTCTTCTTCTCCAACCAGCAAGCCTCCTTCTCGCAAATCCTTGATGATCATCTCTCGGACTTTAAAACGATCTTGACCTACGAACTTATCGATCTCGCATTTTTCATTCAATGTACCATCAAGGTTGATGGTGTCTACTACTTCAAGATTATGCCTTAGTCCAATCTCATAGTCATTTTGATCATGCGCCGGGGTAACCTTCAGACATCCGGTTCCAAAATCCAACTCGACATAGTCATCACCAATAATTGGAATTTCCCTGTTGATAAAGGGAACCAACGCTTTTTTTCCAATTAGATGTTTGAAGCGATCATCTTTTGGATTCACGGCAATTCCAGTATCTCCCATGATTGTCTCAGGTCGCTGGGTGGCGATCGTTACGAATTCATCCGAATCTTTGACCTGGTATTTTACCGAATAGAGGATCGATTTTTCCCCATCCTCATTGTAAATAACTTCCTCGTTGGAGATGGTGGTTTGTGCCTCACAATCCCAGTTGATCATCCGGAGGCCTCTGTAGATGTACCCTTTGTTGTAAAGGTCGACAAAGGTTCGAATGACTGCATCGTGATAGGCAGGATCCATCGTGAAACTCGTGCGATCCCAATCACAGGAGGCACCTAATTTTTTGAGTTGTTCTAAAATAATCCCACCATATTTTTCTTTCCATTCCCACGAATATTTCATGAACTCCTCACGAGAGAGATCACTTTTCTTTATCCCTTTTTCGCGGAGCATCTTTACGACTTTTGCCTCAGTGGCAATGGAAGCATGATCTGTTCCTGGTAGCCAACATGCTTCTTTTCCCTCCATTCTTGCTTTTCTGATTAAGACATCCTGGATGGTATTATTGAGCATGTGTCCCATATGAAGAACCCCGGTAACATTTGGAGGAGGAATAACTATCGTATAGGCCTCCTTACCACTTTTTGGAGTGGCATGGAAATACTTGTTGTCCAACCAGTATTGGTACCATTTATCCTCTACGGTAGAGGGATCGTATTGACTGGAAATGCTCATTCTTATCGATCTGCTTTTAAAAGAGCCGCAAATTTAAAAGGTACGGGTGAGGAAATAATATCAAAAAGAGGTTTATTGAAATCTCAATAGTGTAAGGATCTTAATACATCTTTGTGAAAGACATCTGCATATGAGAATTGACCCAAAAGAAGTACCAGTACCCCAGCTTCATGGCTATTTATTGGGAGCCGTAGCACCTCGTCCCATTGCATTTGCCAGTACAATGGATAAATCAGGTACTGTCAACCTGAGCCCATTCAGTTTTTTCAATGTTTTCAGTGCCAATCCTCCGATCATGATTTTTTCTCCGGCCAGGAGAGGGCGAGATAACACCTCAAAGCATACCTATCAGAATGTAATTGAGCATCCGGAGGTAGTGATCAATGTAGTTTCTCATGAAATGGTGGAGCAAATGTCACTGTCTAGCACAGAATATGAAAAAGGGGTGAATGAATTTATAAAAGCCGGATTTACTGAAGTTAAATCTGAAAAAGTAGGCCCACCCAGGGTAAAAGAATCTCCTGTTTCATTTGAATGTAAAGTAATTGAAGTAAGACCACTGGGAGATGATGGAGGTGCCGGCAACCTCGTGATTTGTGAGGTTTTGCTGATTCACCTTGCTGACAAAATCCTAACTGATGGTAAGATTGATCCCAACAAAATAGACTTGGTTGGTCGAATGGGAGGCAATTGGTACTCCCGTGCTTCCGGGGCTGATATTTTTGAGGTTGCTAAACCATTAGCGACTAAGGGCATTGGCGTAGATCAGATTCCTGCACATATTAGAAACAGCACCGTCCTGACAGGTAATAATCTTGGACAACTTGGGAACGTTGAAAAACTTCCTTCACAGGAAGAAATAAATGTGTTTTCAACTGAACCGGAAGTCAGCTCCATTCTTGATTCATTGGATTCGGATCATGAAAAACTTCAAGAAGAGTTGCACCGTTTGGCGGCGAAACATTTGGCTGATGGAAATGTAGAAAATGCATGGAAAGTGCTGCTCCAGGAATAAATATGGCTGGCGCATTCTTACGACCAGCCAATGAACATGAAAAACCTAAACGTCACCAACCTCCTGATCTTTCTGGAGCAATTCCTTTTAGTCTGACATAGGTTATGTTTTTGCCATATTCTCTTTGCAGGTGATCCGTCATTGTCAAAATAGCTTGAAGTCTGCTCATCTTGCTTCCGAACCATTCAATCTCTTCATTTAGGTCATTATCCGAGAGGCTACTAATTCCATTTTTTATGAAATCGAAGGATTCTTCCAGTCGTTGAATGACAGCATCTTTATCACTTGTGTCGATTTCTGAAACCTCTGGCCGCTCAAGATTTACTGCGGCAGCAAACAGATAATTGGCTCCTGCGGTATGGTTTACAAGATTGCCGTAAGTTGCTAATGGCTCAATGGGAGAGAAACTGAAATGTTCTGCAGGCATTTTTTTAGTTGTCCCAATGACCATGTTCTTCATTCGGTCCCAGGCTTCTAAAACTTGCTTTTGTGCAATGGTAGAACCTGATTGATCTTCTGTCGATTCAACTGGTGCCCCACTGCAAGCGTATATCACTGCCAGGAGAGGGATGGTAAATAGTTTTACGATTTTCATTTCGGGTTTTGTTTGATTTCAACCCGAAACTAGGTGCATAAAAACGTCTGCAAAAACAATAAGTGTCCGGCAGTTAAAGTTGGTTCCAATCGTTAGTTCATGACTTAGTTAAAAGGCGAATCGTTCTTTGAATTCGACTAGTTCCGTCTTTAAATCTGTTTCCGGAAATTTTTCGATCTGATCAAACAATTTACTCTCAGGATCCACTCTTAGTTCTCGAAGATTCATATGCTGATTGGTAAAGAGAAATTCTAACTTCGGATAAATTTCCTTGACGGTGTCTACCAGGTCAAGGACCTGCAAGTTTTTATCAACCAGATTGTAGGTTCCGGATACCACATTTCCAAGGATTGTTTTGGCTATGCTATCTGTTAGGTGATCCACATGGATAAAGGCACGCGACTGCCTGCCATTCCCGAAGATCTGAATTCGGCCTGTGAAATTAGCATCAAACATGAAGCGATTGATTACTGCGTCGAAACGCATGCACTTGCTGTAACCATAAACATTTCCACCTCTCAACGTAATAGCAGTCATTTTTTCTCTGAGGCGGTCGACATGCTCTTCACCCCGCAGTTTAGATATCCCATAGAATGTGGAAGGAGAGGCGACAGTCCCTTCTGTTGCCACTTCGTCACTTGCACCGTAAACTGATGTGCTACTCAAGTAGATGAATTTAGAGATGTCACTTTCCTCCGAACAGTAAGCTACTTCAGCCGTGCCCCAGTGGTTTACCTGCTCGTAGAAATGTGGATCAGTATTGGCAAAAGGTGTTGTGACAATTGCGGCAAGATGGATTACAATATCCGCATCTTTCATCAAACGCTTAAGCTGTCTGGTATCCAGAATATCTCCGCTATATGCCTGAATTTTTTCCTTGTTCTTAAAGGTGTCCCCCAGAAAGAAGTTGTGATGACCTTTGCTGAGATTATCATATACAATGATCTTGTCAACTGCTTCTTCTCCTACCAATCGCTTCACAAGTTTTGTCCCAACATATCCTGCCCCACCAGTTATTAATACTCTCATTTGTTCTTAAATTTCTGTCGACTACTAACTGTCAGCTATTTAATTAAATCTGTGTGTAACCCACATTCAACTTTATTCAACCCATACCACCTGGCTTCTCGTTCCTGCATTTCAAGATCCACTTTTCTGGTGCAAGGTTCACAACCAATACTTATGTAACCTTTATCATCCAGGGGGTGCCTGGGGAGATTGTATTCTTTGATATAGTTAAAAATTTTCTTCTTATCCCAGTCAAGCATCGGATGAAACCGGGTGCAGTTGTATGGTGCTTCCTGCTCAACCTTCATTGCTTTTCTCACCGCACTCTGATCCCCGCGTACTCCGTTGATCCACACATCATGACTTGCAAGGATCGCTTCCATCGGCTGTGTTTTGTTTAAATAGCAGCAGTGATCGGGATCTGTGGTGAACATGAGCTTGCCATTTGGTTCGCGTTGAAGGTACTTGGGCGTGTCAGGTTTTAAATCTACCAGTGTGAGTCCAAAACGCTCAATCACTTGATCACGGTAAGAAATTGTTTCTGGAAACAGGTAGCCTGTATTAATGCAATAAACAGGAATTGTATTGTCAATTTCACTAAGAATATGAAGCAACACAATACTATGTGTTTGAAAGGAGGAAGTCGTGAAAAGTGTTTTACCGCTAGTCTTGTAGTCCTCAATTTTTGCTCGGATCTCTGCTATTTCCACTTGCTGAATTTCTCCGCAAAACAAACACCATGGGAAATAAATTCATAGTAAAGGAAACATCTTCTGACAACTATTTGTTAATTGACCGGTAATTTCGCAGTATGCCCAAAGTAACGATTAGCAGAAAAGAGCATTTCAACGCCGCACACCGTCTTTTTAACCCTGATTGGTCGGATGAGAAAAATGATGCTGTATTTGGAAAATGCAACAATCCTAATTGGCATGGGCATAACTATGAATTGATTGTCAGCTTGACCGGAGACCCTGATCCGGAGACGGGTTATGTTTATGATATGAAAAAGTTAAGCGATCTGATCAATGAATGTGTTATTGAGAAATTAGATCATAAAAATTTGAATTTGGATGTAACCGAATTTAAAAATCTGAATCCAACTGCTGAAAACATTGCCATTGTCATCTATAATTTACTTAAGGTCAAAATCGGATCTGAGAACGATTTGAAAATTAAACTTTATGAAACGGAACGAAACTTTGTTGAATACCCAACTTAACCATGATAATGATGATGATCACTTTTCATCATCAAGTGAGACTCCTTTGAGACCGGATGCCTTTGAGCAAGACGATGAGCTAAAGATCGAACTGATCTCGAAGCACTTCAAAGAAATTATGCACATCCTGGGACTTGACCTTGAAGATGATAGCTTGCAAGGAACTCCAAATAGAGTAGCAAAAATGTATGTTAAGGAGGTATTCTCTGGTTTGAATCCAGCCAACAAGCCTAAAGCGAGGTTATTCGAGAATAAATACAACTACGATCAAATGCTGGTTGAAAAGGACATTACCTTTTACTCCCATTGCGAGCACCACTTCGTTCCGATTTATGGAAAAGCACATGTTGCCTACTTCTCCAGTGGCAAAGTGATCGGATTGTCCAAGATCAATCGAATAGTTCAGTATTTTTCTAAACGACCACAGGTTCAGGAGCGATTAACGATCCAGATTGGAAATGAACTAAAATCCATACTTCAGACGGAAGATGTAGCGGTCGTCATGGATGCCTCTCACATGTGTGTTTCTTCGAGAGGAGTGAATGACATAAACAGCAGAACAGGAACTGCATTTTTTGATGGAAAATTCAAGGATCAGGAAGTCAAGAGGGAATTTTTGAATTACATCAATACACCTACACCCGAGCAGTAAATCCAACAATTTCGAAAGAAATAAGAGTAGATTTTTTTAGAAAGTGCAAAAAACTATCTTTGCGCACTGTTTTTGAAAATCTATAAATAAATCATGGATAAACTTATCTATTTAGTGCCTGCTCTTGGGCTTCTTGGTCTTGTTGTAATGATCATAAAATCACGTTGGGTGAACAAGCAAGATGCCGGTGATGATAAAATGCAAACCCTTGCTAATCACATTCGAGAAGGAGCACTGGCATTTCTTAGTGCTGAATATAGAATACTTGCAATTTTCGTTGTTCTTGCTGGAGTACTCTTAGGAGTGATTTCTTCCTTAGTGGAAACTACGCATTGGTTCATTGTGATTGCCTTTGTGATCGGTGCTTTTTTCTCTGCTTTTGCCGGAAATATTGGAATGAGAATCGCAACTGCGGCTAATGTGCGAACCACACAAGCAGCTCGCTCGAGCTTGCCTCAGGCATTGAAAGTATCTTTCACTGGAGGAACTGTGATGGGACTTGGAGTGGCCGGATTGGCTGTTTTTGGTTTAAGTATGATCTTCATCATCCTTTTCCAATGGTTCATGGGAGGAACCTGGACAAGCACAGGAGACATGACCGTCGTACTTGAAGCATTGGCTGGTTTTTCATTGGGTGCAGAATCTATTGCACTTTTCGCCAGAGTTGGAGGAGGTATCTATACCAAGGCAGCGGATGTTGGAGCTGACCTTGTAGGAAAAGTTGAAGCAGGTATCCCTGAAGATGATCCAAGAAACCCAGCGACTATCGCGGACAATGTTGGTGACAACGTAGGTGATGTTGCGGGAATGGGTGCCGACTTGTTTGGATCATACGTAGCTACAGTTTTGGCCTCCATGGTTTTAGGAAATTATGTGATCCGGGACATGGGTGGATCGATTGCTGATCCGTTTGGTGGAATAGGTCCAATCTTGCTGCCGTTGGTAATTGCAGGACTTGGAATCGTATTCTCTATTCTTGGAACACTTTTTATAAAAATCTCAAGCAATGAAGCCAAGGAGGCTCAAGTGCAAGCAGCCCTTAATAAAGGAAACTGGGGCTCAATTGTTTTGACTGCCATCGCTTGTTACTTTGTAATTGATATGCTTCTTCCTGCCGAAATGTCCATGAATCTTTTCGGAGAAGGACTTCAAACGATCACATCAATGAGCGTATTTTACGCGGTGCTGGTTGGACTGGCGGTAGGAGGGTTGATCTCTTATTTCACAGAATACTATACTGGTCTTGGGAAAAAGCCAGTATTGGATATTGTTCAAAATTCTTCGACTGGTGCAGCCACAAACATCATTGCCGGACTTTCAACCGGAATGATCTCGACTTTCGGACCCATTCTGTTATTTGCATTCGCTATCTGGGGAGCCTATGAATTAGCAGGATTTTATGGAGTAGGTATTGCAGCTTCTGCTATGATGGCCACTACTGCGATGCAGTTGGCAATCGATGCATTTGGACCTATTGCTGATAATGCGGGTGGAATTGCCGAAATGAGCGAACTACCTGAGGATGTGCGTGAGAAAACGGACATTCTTGATTCAGTTGGAAATACCACCGCTGCTATTGGTAAAGGATTTGCAATTGCATCGGCAGCTTTGACGGCACTTGCCCTTTTTGCAGCTTACGTAACATTCACTGGCATTGACGGAATCAATATTTTCAAGGCGGATGTACTTGCCGCACTTTTCATTGGCGGAATGGTGCCTGTAGTTTTCTCAGCACTTGCGATGCGATCAGTGGGTAAAGCTGCCATGGAAATGGTGAAAGAAGTGAGAAGACAATTCAAAGAGATTCCAGGTATCATGGAAGGAACAGGAAAGCCAGAATACGGAAAATGTGTGGATATTTCCACCAAGGCTGCGCTAAGAGAAATGATGTTACCGGGGGCTATCACAATTATTGCACCTCTCCTTATCGGTTTCCTTATGGGACCTGAGGCGCTTGGTAGCTATATGGCTGGTGTAGCAGTTTCAGGTGTTCTTTGGGCTATTTTCCAGAACAATGCCGGTGGAGCATGGGATAATGCGAAGAAATCATTTGAAGCAGGAGTGATGATTGATGGCGAAATGACCTACAAAGGTTCAGAGGCTCACAAAGCTGCTGTGACGGGGGATACCGTGGGTGATCCGTTCAAGGATACATCTGGTCCATCTATGAACATCTTGATTAAACTTACTTGCCTTGTAGGTTTGGTGATCGCGCCAATTTTAGGCGAGATCTATGGTGGAGCTTCCCATGGAGTCTCTGAAACCAAAGAGATCATTCTTGATGAAGCGGAAGTTGCTGAATTGGAAGAACCAAAAGCTGAAGTAAGTATCATTGAATAGCTCAAGAGTAAAACATTGAGAAACCTCGGCATCTTGCCGGGGTTTTTTTATGCCTTTTTCTATCTTCCATCCTAATGGCTAAAGACGTAGTTCAAATCGCAAACAGCTGGTTTAAAAAGAAAAAATGGAAGCCATTTCCTTTTCAGGTTAACACATGGAAGGCTTACCTGGAAGGGAAGAGTGGACTTTTGAATGCACCAACAGGATCTGGCAAGACCTATGCGCTTTGGATACCATGTGTACTTGAATTTCTACGAGACAATGAGCCACATGAGGTGAGACCTGAGGTGCAGGTGTTGTGGATTACTCCATTGCGTGCGTTGGCCAAAGACATTCAAAACGCGATGCAGAACTTTTGTGATGACCTGGATGTGCGATGGAATGTGGGTTTACGAACCGGCGACACCACCACAACTGAACGTCAGAAACAAAAGAAATCTGCTCCGCAGGCCCTGGTGATCACGCCCGAAAGTCTTCACGTGTTGATAAGCCAGAGTGACTATCCAAACTATCTAAAGAACATCAAAAGTATTATTGTTGACGAGTGGCATGAGTTGATTGGAACGAAAAGGGGAGTGGCTACCGAATTGGCTATTTCACGGATAAAGAAACTAACGGAGTACAAAGTTAAAATCTGGGGGATCTCGGCTACAATCGGAAATCTCCCCCAAGCCAAAAGGGTATTACTTGGAGAGGATTATTACAAGAAAGCAGTTTCAATCCATTCCAATGTCGAAAAGGATATATCTGTTGAATCTGTTTTACCCGAGGATATTGTTGATTTTCCGTGGGCGGGCCATTTAGGAACCAAATTATTGGATAAAGTAGTACCAATCATTGAAAAGAGTGAGACCACTTTGCTATTCACCAATACAAGATCTCAAACTGAGCTTTGGTATCAGGCGGTCTTAAAGCAAGCGCCTGATTTAGCAGGTGTTATCGCCATGCATCATGGTTCCATGGATCAGAACATACGAGGTTGGGTAGAGGACGCCCTTCATGAAGGAAAACTCAAATGTGTGGTTTGTACCTCAAGTCTGGATCTTGGCGTGGACTTCAGACCAGTTGATACTGTCATTCAAATTGGCGGACCAAAAGGAGTTTCCAGATTTCAACAAAGAGCCGGCCGAAGTGGTCATCGTCCGGGAGAGAAGAGTAAAATTTATTTTGTTCCGACGCATACCCTGGAGTTGATAGAAGGGGCGGCATTACGCGATGCAGTTGCAGCAGGAAAATTTGAGCAAAGGAAACCCCTGGAAAAATGCCTGGATGTGTTAATCCAATATTTGGTGACTTTGGCAGTCAGTGGAGGGTTCAGACCGCTCGAGATTTTGGAAGAGATTAAAGCTACCTATTGCTATCGTTTGTTGACAGCTACCGAATGGAATTGGGCATTGGAGTTTATCACAACAGGAGGAAGTACCTTGGGTGAATATGACGAGTTTGCCAAAGTCTATAATGAAGATGGTATTTATAAGATTATCAACAACCGGGCGGCACAACGGCATAAGCTTTCCATTGGTACGATTGTAGGAGACCCTGCGCTTAGTGTCAAATTCATTTCAGGCGGTCATTTGGGTACTGTGGAAGAAAGTTTCATTTCTCGATTGAATCCTGGAGACACCTTTTGGTTTGCCGGACAGAACTTACAGTTTTCAAGGATTAAAGACATGACAGTTCTTGTAAGAAAATCGAAAAAGAAAAGTGGCCTTACTCCACAATGGGGTGGGGGAAGACTACCGCTTTCATCGTTACTTGCGGATCAGATTCGAAATAAATTGGAACTGGCTAAGAATGGAATTTTTGATGATGTAGAATTAAATGCGATTAAACCTATCCTGGAACTTCAGAGCAAATGGTCAATCATTCCCGATAAGCGCACCTTATTGATAGAAAAGGTAGAGACAGAAATGGGGAATCATTTATTCTTCTATCCATTTCAGGGAATGTTTGTTCATGAAGTACTTGCAAGCCTGGTGGCATATAGAATGAGCAAACTGCAGAAAATCACGTTTTCCATCTCTATGAATGATTATGGGTTTGAACTATTATCTGATCAGGAAATTGCAATTGAGGAGGCGCTTGAGCTAGATCTCTTCTCAGAAGAGAACCTGATGGAGGATATCAACGAATCAATCAATAAAACAGAAATGGCCCAACGAAAATTCAGAGATGTAGCCACAATTGCCGGACTCATTTTTCAAGGATATCCAGGCAAAAACATCAATGCAAAACACCTCCAGGCCAACTCAGGGATTTTATTCAGGGTATTTCAAACCTACGATGAAAATAACCTTCTGATCAGGCAATCAATGGATGAAGTTATGACCTTGCAATTGGAACAATCCAGGTTGATGGAAGCACTCCGCCAGATCAATTCGCAGGAAATTATACTTAAAGAGACTGCAAAACCCACACCTTTTGCATTTCCGATATTGGTATCTGTACTAAGAAGGGAGAACCTAAGCTCTGAACAGATCACCGACAGACTAATTAAAATGCAACTTCAACTTGAGCAGTCACTCAACGAAACCTAAATTTGAGAAATGAAATTACTGTTCTTCATTTGGGCCCTGGGCTTTTCTTCTTTTCTGGTAGGTCAATCTATTGTTGGAAAATGGAAAACAATAGATGACAATACGCTCAAGCCAAGATCTATTGTGGAAATCTATGAGAAGGATGGAATGTATTATGGAAAAGTGTTGAAAACTTACCCAAAACCCGGGGAAGATCCTGATCCAATTTGTGACGAATGCGAAGATCACCGGAAAGGGCAAAAGATCATTGGTATGGAGATCATTACATCTCTAAAATTTGACGAGAAAAAGGAAATCTTTCATAAGGGTGAGATCCTGGATCCGGAAAATGGAAATATCTACGATTGTAAACTCTGGCTAAGTGAGAATGGGGACCTTAAAGTAAGAGGCTATCTTTTGTTTTTCTATCGCACACAAACATGGCTACCCTGGACTGGTGAATAACTATGAATTCAAAATAAGAGGCGAACAACTCCTTCTGCTTCCTGAAAAAGGGATCTATTGGAAGAAAAAAGACCTGATCATCATTTCTGATCTTCATCTTGGTAAGGCGGGACATTTCAGAAAGCATGGCATCCCTGTTTCAGGCAGGATTCACTTTACAGACCTGAAAATCCTTGAATCACTGTTAAAAAGTTATAAACCGAAACAAGTAATTCTTCTTGGTGACCTCTTTCACAGCATTAAGAACAAGGAATGGGATGACTTTCTAAGGTTCATTGAAATATTTGATATTGTCCGTTTCACTCTTGTAAGAGGAAATCATGACGTCTTCGAAGAATATCCTAAGGAGTTGGAATTGGTTGAATCGCTTGATATGTCTCCTTTCAATTTTACACATCAGAAAGAGGTTTCAGAACTGTATAACATTTCAGGTCATGTTCATCCTGGTTTTCGTGTTAGGGGAATGGCCAGAGAAGGATTGACCCTGCCTTGTTTTTACTTTTCTGGAGATCATGCCGTAATGCCGGCATTTGGTCAGTTTACAGGAATTAAAAAAATTAAACCCCGTGAAGGGGACAAAATATTTGGGATCGCCGACGATAATGTCATGGAGTTAATCTAAGAAATGACGTATTTTACAGAAATAACCACCTGTTTTTTTAGGTAGAAGGGGTTACAAAATTTGTGTTAAACGTATTTAAAACTGGCTTGGTGTATGAAGGATAGTGATATTCTTGAGCGAATAAGTCGTGGTGATGAGAAAGTATTAGATCACCTGTACAAGAAATACTATCGGATGATGACCAAAGTCGTGCTATCAAATAGTGGGACGGAGGAAGAGGCGAAAGACGTATATCAGGAAGCTTTGCTTGCTTTTTGGCAGAAGGCCTCAAGCGGCAAGCTGGTGTTAACTTCAAAGATCAGCACCTACTTATACAGTATTTGCTTGAATCAATGGAGAAAAGAGCTCGACAGGAAAAGTCGCCTGAGTTTGGAGGAGGTAGATGGAGAAGAAACTCAGGGTCATGATGCAGAAGAACGATTAAGGATCGTTAAAGAATGTATCGATGAGCTAGGAGATGTTTGTAAAGGAGTGTTGACGTATTACTATTTCGATGGGTTGGGAATGCAGGATATTGCTGAGAAGATGAATTTTGCAAATACAGACACTGCTAAAACAAAGAAATATAAGTGTAAAAAGAAACTAGATAGTTTAATTAAAAGCAAGTATACCGCCGAAGACTTTTTTTAAATGCCACAGGAAAACCAAATAGACAAAATAGAACAGTACCATTCAGGGAATATGTCTCCTGAAGAAGCTGTTTCTTTTGAAAAAGAGCTCGCCGCTGATCCATCACTTAAAGCTGAAAGCGATTTTCAATCCGAGATCATCAATGGAATCAAGGAATATCGTAAATCTCAACTCAAAACGAGACTTGATGCTATTGACGTAAGCCCTGGATGGTTTGAATTTGCTCAACAGTCTACACTAGTTAAGTCATTTGGTGGAATTGCACTTGCTACTGCTATAGGCTCCGGCGTTTATTTCCTTGCCGATACCAAAGAGGATATCCCTCAACCAAAAGAAATTGCCAATATCGAGTCCATCAGCGATATGACAGTCCCAGTATATGAGGTACCTCAGTTCGAGTGGGCCATTAAAGAACTTGAAACTGTCGAAACGAAAAACATTGAAAAAGAGCAGAATGTCGCACGTGGTGAGACTGCTGCAATAGAAAGCGCCAATAGAAATGAAGCTGCTCCTACTTCAACTCAGACTACAGTTTCTGAAGTAGAAGAAAAACAAGAAGAGTCGTTCACGCCAGATTTCAGTGCTCCGGATGCTGGAGATGTTTCTGATAACTCAGAAATCAGCTCTGCAACATTGGATGAAGTAACAGAAGTAGCTAGTACAAAAAGTGAACTTCAACCGATTGAAGTAGAAACAAAGAACTCTAAAGGTTCCAAAATCAAATACAAGTACTACGATGGTAAGCTATTCCTGAATGGTAATTTCAGTAAAGAACCGTATGAAATCCTTGAAATCAACAGTGCCAATGGAAGGAGGATCTACCTGCTTCACCTTAACAAGTACTATGAGGTCAAGATCAATGACAGGTTATCTGAACTACCGGAGGTAACGGATATCAAGTTGATTCGAGAGCTACGATTGATCAAAGCCAACAAGTAGACTTCTTAGATATTTCGAGATTTTTCATCAAGATGCATTTTGTTCTAACTTTGCCTCTTAATGCAAGAGAAAAAAGTAAGGAAGAAAAGGAAATTGGGTAGCTACCCATTTGCCAGTGTTGTTTTCAGCATAACTGTAGCACTATTGGTACTCGGCCTTTTTGGATGGATGGTTCTACATAGTTCTCGATTAGGAAATAGAATTCAGGAGAACATTGAGGTTCAGGTATACCTAAACAAAGATCTGTCAAGGACTGACATCAACAAGATTCATAGTGTTCTTTCAACAAAGCCATTTACGTTAGTTAAAGAAACTCCCCAGATTGAACTTATAACCAAAGAAGAGGCAGCAGAGCAATTCATTAAGGAAACCGGAGAGGATTTTAAAAATTTCCTGGGTGACAATCCACTCAGAGATCTCTTGGCAATCAAGATAGCGCCCGAATTTCAACCGCTGGATAGTTTAGCCAAGATCAAGAATGAAGTTGAAGCCATTAGCGGAGTCTTTGAAGTCAATTATGAAGAAAGCCTCGTTGAAAGTATAAATACAAATCTTGCCCGGATCGGGTTTATCCTCATAGGCATAGCTATCTTCTCACTTTTGGTTGTGATCATATTAATTAACAACACGATAAAACTTGCACTGTTCTCCCAACGTTTTCTTATTCGAAGTATGCAGCTAGTTGGAGCAACAAGTACATTTATTCGAAGACCATTCCTTTACCGATCTATTTTTTACGGGTTTTTGGCAGGGATCCTGGCCTCATCAATTCTTTATGGATTCACCATGTATTTGAATACATTAATTGACGGACTTGCAGAGCTACAGGACATGAATGGGTTTGCTATCCTTTTTGGATTGATGATAATTATGGGGATAGTTGTTGGGTATTTCAGCTCTCTTAGAGCAATTCGAAAATATTTAAAAATGTCG
This sequence comes from Cyclobacteriaceae bacterium, assembly GCA_028278585.1. GTDB lineage: Bacteria > Bacteroidota > Bacteroidia > Cytophagales > Cyclobacteriaceae > Ekhidna. The sequence goes on from JANQEC010000105.1 coordinate 22,279, forward strand.
TTAGACGAACTGTATTAAAATGTCAGAAAAAAGAAAATTAGCATTCAATAAGTCTAATTACATGATTATGATCGCTGGAGTAGTTGTGTTGGTCATTGGTTTTATAATTATGACCATGGACACTGAGCCATATGGTTTTGGCTTTTTAGGACTTACGCTCGGACCAACGATAGTCATGATTGGTTTTCTTATGCAATTCGTTGCAATCATGTACAAACCAAAGTCCAATTCTGACAAAGATCAATGACCTGGATCGAGGCGCTCATTTTGGGCATTATTCAGGGATTAACTGAGTTTCTTCCGGTAAGTAGCAGTGGACATTTGGAGATTGGCTCAGTATTGTTAAATGCACAGAGTTCCGATAATTTACTTTTTGCTGTTACTGTTCATTTAGCCACTGCGTTAGCAACCATCACAGTTTTTGCGAAAGATATTTCAACCCTGGTTCGGGATATTTTCAAATTCCGTTGGAACGAATCGACTCAGTTTGCTGTGAAGATTGGTGTTTCCATGCTTCCCGTCTTTATTGTTGGTGTGTCTTGGAAAGAAGAGATTGAGTCTCTGTTTGTTGGAAACCTGGCACTTGTTGGCTCGATGCTGTTGATCACCGGAGCTTTATTGATGTATGCGAATTTCAAGAGAAATGGAAGCAAGGAGGTTGGATATATCTCAGCTATGTTAATTGGCATTGCTCAGGCATTCGCTGTTCTTCCAGGTATTTCCAGATCGGGATCCACGATTGCCACCGCTTTGATCCTGGGAATAGAAAGATCCAAAGCAGCAAGATTCTCTTTTTTGATGGTTTTGATCCCAATTCTAGGCGCAAGCTTGCTGGAATTAAAGGACTATTCAGAGGATCCGCAACTTCATGCAATAGAGCCACTAAGTTTGATCATTGGTTTTCTTGCAGCCTTTATCTCAGGCTTTTTTGCTTGCAAATGGATGATATCAATTGTTAGAAAAGGTAAACTGACTTTCTTTGCAGCTTATTGTTTCATTGTTGGCTTGATCGCAATTATTGCATCTCTATAATGCAAAACCAGTACGAAGAAGGTAAAATCCTGCTTATAAATAAGCCACTAAACTGGACATCATTTGATGTAGTTAAGAAACTACGCTATGCGCTTAAGGTAAAAAAAATTGGTCACGCGGGAACACTTGATCCACTTGCAACAGGATTGCTGATCATTGGAACAGGTAAATTCACGAAAAAACTGAACGAGTTACAGGGGCTTGATAAAGTTTACGAAGGAACATTTGAAATAGGAAAAACCACGCCTTCGCATGATCTGGAAACGGATTTTGATTCGGAAAATGATATTTCCACCTTGGACCCAAATGATCTGAAAAAAGCACAGATTGAGTTGACGGGATCTATTGCACAAATTCCACCTGCACACTCAGCAGTAAAAGTTGGTGGAGAACGGGCGTATAAAAAGGCAAGAAAGAATCAAGCAGTTAAACTTGAACCAAGAGAAGTAGTTATATATGAATTTTCAATTGATATAGGTAATCTTCCTGACGTTAATTTTCGGATTAAGTGTACGAAAGGGACTTATATTCGAAGTATGGCAAGAGATTTTGGAGAAAAGATCGGAGTTGGAGCTTATTTGAAAAAGTTGGTCAGAACAAGTATTGGAGATTATTCTCTTGAGGATGCTGATGAGCTTGATACTTTTATAAAAAAAGTAAATGAAGGTAGTTGAAAACATAGAAGAGTTTGATAAACAACCGTATGCTGCAGTTACGATTGGCACGTTCGATGGTGTGCATTTAGGCCATCAGGAAATTCTTAAAAAGGTAGTGGCAGATGCCAATTCCAATGATGGATCGAGCATACTCATCACCTTCTGGCCACATCCACGGTTCATCTTAAAAAAAGATGCGGATGATTTAAAACTCCTCAGTACGTTTGAAGAGAAGGTGACATTGCTTGAGTCCCTTGGCTTAGATTACGTCATTAAAATTCCCTTCACTCCCAAATTCTCAAACCTGTCAGCTGAAGAATTTGTTCGAACAATCCTTGTTGATCAAATTGGCACAAAGAAGCTATTCATAGGATATGATCATCGGTTTGGGAATAATAGGGAAGGGGATATACTATTCCTTAAGGATCAGTCATCAAAACATGGGTATGATGTTTTTGAGATTCCAAGACAGGATATTGATGACGTTGGAATCAGCTCAACGAAGATTAGGAATGCACTCCACGAAGGAGATATTCGTTTATCACACACGTTGTTGGGGAGAAGTTATTCCATTAGAGGTTTGATCGTTGAAGGTCAAAAAGTTGGACGGGAGATCGGGTTTCCTACAGCCAACATTCAAATCGATAAGGAATACAAACTACTGCCTGGCGATGGCGCTTATGCGATAGTCGCGGAACTGGGTGGAAATAGATTTAATGGAATGCTCAATATAGGCTTTAAACCCACCGTGAACGGCAGTCAGCGAACAATTGAGGCACATCTTTTTAATTTTGAAGAGAATATTTATAACAGGGAAATCACAATTGAGTTTGTTCAATCGTTAAGAAAGGAGAAAAAGTTCAATTCTCTGGATGACTTGAGACAACAACTGGAGATGGACAAAGTGAAGGCAATTAGTATTTTAAAATGAAAGCATTGAAGTCGGTTATTCTATTTTTTTTCCTGCTTGGCGTGATTCTTATCTCCTCCTGCGATAAAAATGGAGACCTTTTGATTTTTTCTGTTCAAAATGATATTGAATTGGGTGAGAAGATGGCTGAGCAAATATCGAGTGATGAATCGTTTGATATCCTTTCTCCCGAACAGTATCCCATTTCTTATGCTTACATTCAAAGCATGGTGGACAACATTCTTTTATCTGAAGATGTCACCTTTAAAGAAGAATTTCCCTGGAAAATAAACATTATAAATGATCCCTCGGATGACCCTGTATTGAATGCTTTCGCCACTCCGGGTGGTCAAT
>JANQEC010000136.1 GCA_028278585.1 Cyclobacteriaceae bacterium
TATTTTAAAGGGATGTGGAAGTTGAAACTTTAATATTCATTTTTAAATAGCTGAACTCCACACTTTAACTCTTTCATATCTAACTGTGTCACAAAACCAGGATACGTTGAGATCTGCATCAACCTATCCTGTTCTGGTTATTGCTTATTATTCTGATTAAGATTTTATTCTTCTTCTTTGAAAGGAAAATAATCTAGAACATCATATTCCCAGACATTCGTAGGAAAGATCACTACAAGATTAGCCGTCTTCTCTCCAATATTCTTAAAAGCATGGGGTACCATGGGAGGTATATTCACAATATACGGAGCTTCGATAGTAAATAGGGTATCTCCAAGTGCATAAAGAATTATTCCTTCTAACAAAACATGTGATTCCTCTCCTTTGTGTGTATGCATTGGAGGGGCACCACCAGGAAATGTTTCAGTAATTCCGATGACAAGATTCCGGTAACTATGCTTATAACCCTCCATAACATGTACATATTCTCCAGGTCCTGGATTGATAGCTGGGAGATCTTCAACTTTAGCAGCATAATCACTCCAGTACTTTAATTCTTTGGATTCATACCCTGGAGGTACAGTTCTTCTTTCAAGGACTTTGTGGGAGTGGTGTTGAGCATGAAGGTATTCGATAATAGAATCTGGAACTGTTTTGACCTCTTCCACGAGATTTTCAATAGAAAAGGTCTCCTTGGTTTGGTCGTGGGTGTGAGTTGTTCCATCTGCATGCGTATGCTCTTCCGTGCCATTTTGCGAGCATGAGAATAGCAGAGTGATGGATAGAATCGTTAGTGCTGACTGAAAGTTTTTCATAATCAATTTGGTTAGGTTGTTGTTTGGCTAAAATAGTTAAAACAAGGTCTATAAGGATAATTTTCCAAAATTGTGTTTTTGTAATTCACAATCTGTTCACTTTTAGACCCTCTGTTCCTGAAGGGGTCGAATTTTATGCACTTTCCTCAATGGAGTATTTGGTTTTCCAAGGGAGATCACCAGGAAACTGGCGAACCTGGCCGCTTACCTGGTTCAGATTACCCATCCTACGTCAATGGAGAGGTGATCACCATTGATGGTGGAGAGTGGCTGAAAGGAGCCGGAGAGTTTAATATGCTCGAAGCAATTCCCGAGGAACTATGGGATGCGATGGAGATGGGAAGGAAAAAAGGCGGATCCAAGCTTAAGATGATGTGGCTGTATTTTAAAGGGATGCGGAAGCTGAAGTTGTGAAGGCCTGAGGCTGAGTCTATTTATTCATCCTATATTGATCATGTAATCCAATTCCATTGAGAATTTGCTCCGAGTATTTTTCAATCCTGGACACACGTGTTTCGGATTTCTTTGGAGCCGAAAAATAGAGAATGTATCCTCTTTGCCTTCCAGGGGTAAGAGCTTCAAAAGCGGATTTTAAAAATAGGTCTTCTTCTAGCCTAATCTGAAGTTCCTCCGGAATGGGCTCTGGATTTTTATTAAACGCTACTTTCAAGCCAGCTTTCTCTACCTCAATGGCTTCAAAAATGTATTCCTTAATAATTTTTTCATTGTCCGGCACTTGCTGTGTATTCGTGATTCTCAAATACCGTGCAGCCTGCGAGTTTGGTCCAGGTGCACTTAGTATTCCACTTGCATCTTTTAGTAAACTACCCTTGAAAAAACTAATTGCTACGAATTTCTTAAGTGCGCTTAGTGTGAGTATGTTTTTGCCCTTATGAGTATAGCATGGAACCCCCCATTTCGATTCCTCAGTCAATCCACAATCGATGATAATCCTTCTCAATAAGCGTAATTCTTCTGACCAGCCATTGACTTTGCAATCTGGTGTACTTCCCAATGGGCAGCGTCCACAACCTTCAGTGAAATAGTCATCTACATTATGATTCATTGTAGCAGCAATGTCTCAAGGTAAGATACTTATTTCGTGAGTTACATTACAAACCAAAAATGATTAACAGCGAGTGAAGTAAGGTGAGTTTATTCTGCCGTGTACAACAACCTATTCTGCACAAAATCATAAAGTGTCAACCTTCGTAAATCATAATAGGCTGTCCAAAAGGATCTAAGAGCCCCGATATAACTTCTCTTGGCATTGTCTTTCTCTGTCAGCGCAATGTTGAGGTTCGTGATGTCAATTTTTCCAATCAGGTAACGGTTTTGAGCAACTTCATATCTCTTCTGCGCCACCTCATCCGATTTTTTCGAGATCTCAATTTGTTGTTTCAGT
>JANQEC010000120.1 GCA_028278585.1 Cyclobacteriaceae bacterium
TCGAGAAGATGATCATTATGTTAGGGAAATTACAACAAGCGTTACTTTACGACCAGATATTGCGATTTCCGTAGGCAAGTGGCTGATTAAGCAGGCAGAAGGTGTCAAGGAAGCACGCCAATTCGCGCTTGAACAAACAGAAGGGACAATACAATGAATGGAACAATAACCGAGCAAAGCTCAGGTACATATGAATATTTCGTAGAAGACTTTAGTAACGCCGATTACATAGCAAGAATCAGAGAATCTTCATATTCCTCAGATGAATATGATGTGATTGCCATTGCTGAAACCGGGCCTTTCTTTCGAAGTATGGCAATTCCATTTTTTGAAAACTATGTTTTGAAATATTCACTATCAAACCTTTGGCGAGCACATCAGTACAATCAAGAGTACATATCTTATTTATTGAATATGTGCACAAAAGAAGAATTCCTTGAAAAGGCCAAAGCATTTGCTGACGAATTTGCTGAGATTGATTGTGAAAGGTTAACTTTTGCATCACGTATTATATTGGAAACACTCGAACAACCGCTTGATTCAGCAGATCTTTCAACATTGCTAAATGTAGATCCAAAGGATATTGATAACGAGTGCAGCACATTAATAGAATATTATCCTGAAATGACCGAATCCAAAGATGATGAATAGATCTGCAAGCACACCAGCGGCCATTGAAGGTTCAGAAATCTCAATTGCAGGCCAGGATATCAGGCCAGCAGGATTACCAAGGCCATTAAGGGAAACTCAGGAAGTTGTATTCCCTATTTCAGTCAAAAAGAGAGGAAAAAGTACAATAATTTCAGAATATAATCCAAAAGAATACAAATTCCGTGATTACTCATTTCTCGATTCTGGTTCCGAAATTGAGGGGCCAATCTTATGGGGATTTTCCTCAGATCCTTTACATAGAGACTCTATAAGTGTTGGAGGTGCGGGTAGAACCCATTCACACAGTGGCCAACATGTCCAAGTCTCAGGTATATGTTTCATGGAAATTATTAAAGGGTACATCGGCAGTCCAGTATTAACCCATCCTCAAAACGATCTTCTTGCCTAACCAACCTTTTTATTTCCCTCCCGCTTCAGGTCCAAAATCCCTATTCTCAGGTGGTTTGTCTGCGGCGTCCGTCGCTATTCAGCACATGTTAGAATATTATTATTGAAAGATGTGAAGTTCTGCTGTAGAAAACATATGTTCATTTTTTCTGAACATCCCGGCCAACGTATAAAACAGTTATTTAAGCGAACAGGTAACATAAATCATCGGATGCTATAGGTGCCAGAGGATGATTGGGTCCATGCATTTCTTGTTTCTTAAGAATATACGATACATATTGCCCATCTTTCGGATTATCGGAATTTTGGTCCTGGTGATTGCGGTCCTTGATCCTGCCTCAGCATATTCCCAAGCGATGGCGGAGAAGACCCAAAACCTGACCTTGCGGTTGCTTGTCTGGGAAGGATACGCTCCACCTCAGGAACAAGCGGATTTCATCAGGGCCGTCCAAAAAAAATACAATGTCAAA
>JANQEC010000140.1 GCA_028278585.1 Cyclobacteriaceae bacterium
AAACTTAATCCAATAAGGTCCAATTTTGAAATGGGAATTAAATTATCCCAAATTCAAAAACCTAACCAACATGTTCGGGGTTATCCTCCCAAGCAAACCCGTCTGTTGCTTGTCTAAGCCATAAAACAACCCCTTTCCGGAAAATTTTCCTGCGTACTTTCTCGTATTAAGATATCCATTCACAAGCCTTCAAAATTATATAATATACAAAAATGACTCAATTTGGCTATCCTTTCTTTAAACCTCATATGACTAAGTTATTGTATAAGTACTATAGCATGTACATGTATCTGTACATCATTGAGTATTCTACACCTCCCCGACCTAACCCGACTCCACTTCCAAACTTCCTTTTTATTTAGAAAATCTGAAACCTTTTCTTGGAATTTCAGTTTTTAAATTTTAATGTTGTACTGTATTAGTAAAATAGTACACTAAATCAATAGTAATGATTGATATTAAAAATCTCAATTTTAATTATACTAAAAAGCAACAACCACTCTTCCAGGATCTGGATTGTGAGTTGAACGCTGGCAGCATCGTAGGGCTGCTGGGAAAAAATGGAGCAGGAAAGACCACCCTTCTAAAAATAATGATCGGTTTACTTCTTCCTACAAGTGGCCAGGTAAAGGTTAATAATCACATACCAAGAAGAAGACAGCCATCATTTTTAGAAGATCTCTTTTTTGTTTCTGAAGAATTCCAATTGCCTGGAATTTCCATTGGTAATTACGTCAAGGCTAATTCCGGATTCTATCCAAGGTTTGATGAGAAGTTACTTCATAAACTCCTTGTGGATTTCGAATTGCCTGAAACAAAGAGTCTGCAAAAGCTATCCTACGGTCAGAAAAAGAAGTTTCTGATCTCGTTTGCCCTGTCCACTAAGTGCCGGCTTCTGGTGTTGGATGAGCCGACCAATGGGTTGGATATCCCGTCCAAGGCTATTTTCCGGAAGGTGCTCGCGGGATCATTGGATGAAGAACAGCTGGTAATCATTTCTACTCATCAGGTTAAGGATGTAGAAAACCTTATTGACCGCATCATTATGCTCGAAAGCGGTCGCTTCATTATGCAAAAGGATCTTTATGAAATTTCCTCTAAACTCCACTTCGCTACCACATCTACCGCAGAAGGTGAAGATGTATTGTATAGCGAAATGGTACCGGGAGGTTACAAGATTATAACTCCGCAGGTCAACGGAGAATCTTCAGTAGATATCGAATTATTGTTTAACGCTGTTACCCAAGGCAGTCAAAAACTCAAGGACTATGTCAATGAATAACACATTTAAAATGAGTCGGTTTCTACTGCTTTTTAAGCAGCACATGATTCACAATAGTAAACTAATGCTGTTTTCGGCTGTTGGGTACTGTGGAGTTGTTTATATCATTCTGGTATTCGCACAACTAAGCCGGGATCTGGAGCCTCTTGACACTGAAGTATTTCTCAATGCCCTACTGGCATTTGCAAGCATCTTCGGAATACTATATACCGGGCATTCTTTTCCAGCTTTCCGGAACAAGGAAAACACAATTACCTATCTGACTTTGCCAGCTTCAGTCTTCGAAAAGTTTTTATTCGAGTTTGTTAATCGGATATTGGTTATGTTGATTGTATTGCCATTCCTCTTCTGGCTCACTTTCAACCTTGAAGGTTACACCTTCGAGTTATTCAATGGTTTAGGTTTCAATCCGGTTGGCATTTCGGATTTCATGGCGATGGATAATCCTGTAGAGAAAATACCAATGTGGGCACGAGTTATGATTGTATCTGCCTCCTTCCTCGTCTTTGTATTACCATTTACAGGAGCTGCAATGTTTGCAAAACACCCATTGGTTAAGACATTGTTTTCCATCGCCATTATTATCGCATTTTATGTCACTTATATCTACATCCTTGTTGAGCCGCTAGGTCTGAGTGAATATGACATTGATGAATCCAACTTACTGTTATTCCCGAATGACGAAATTGGTGGATTTCAAATGTTAACCATCGTGGCTGTTGTGGCCAACCTGGTGATGCTTGCTGTTGCATATATGAAAATAAAAGAAAAGGAGGTTTAAGATGGAGTTTCAAAACGGCAAGAGCATCTTTTTACAGATCGCAGACACCATTACCGACAAGGTCGTTAGTGGAGAATTCGAAGCAGGAAAGAAAATTCCATCTGTTCGGGAATTCGCATCAGAAATGGGTGTCAACCCAAACACAATCATGAGAACCTATAGTGAACTACAAGCAATGAACATAATAGAAAACAAGAGAGGGATCGGATACTTTGTAAACCCTGAAGCTCAGCGGGTCATCCTGGAAAGTAAAAGGAGAGAATTTTTTGATAAACTGCTCCCCGACCTCCTTCGTCATGCTGAAGTTCTTGGGATTACCAGGGGCGAACTTAAGCAACATCTTGAATCAAAAAACTCAAAATCATGACATGAGCATAATGCTCAACTTAATCATTGATCCAAGTGAATTGGAAGTGATTAAAAGAGTACCAAATGACTCATTTCAAAAAAATTTAAAGATATGAAACTAAGTAACAAAGTATTAATTGTCTTCTTCGGTGTGATCCTTCTGTACATCTCAGCAGCCTTTACCGAAGTTCGAATCAGAGGTGTGAAGAGAGACCTTAACAGTGAAAATGCTAAAGTGGAAACCATAGCGTTGGACGATCTAAAGTACTTGATACTATCCGATTTGGATGAGCGAGTACTTCTTAGATCGTCAGATAATCCACGACTTGAAATTAGAAGCAGGTCTGAAGGTATTCTATCGGGACTTAAATATGAACTTTCGGGAGATACGCTGAATCTCAACGAATTTGTGGTGGGCGAAGGAATACGATTTAACCTTACATTGCATGTACCACAAAGTCTGATTGGTATAAACGTTAGTGAAACATCTTTAAACATTTCAGACTTCAAGCAATCCAGTCTAGCCTTGATCCAGTCTGGTGGAAGAGTGGTGATTAATGAAAATGTGCGCCTGGATAAATTAAGCATAATTGCCTCAGATAATGCTGACCTTGATGCCTATGATTTCGATATTGATTCCCTGGTTCTTGAAATGGATGAATCGGAAGCTTACCTACAGTCATCAATTAACAGTCTTCAAGGTGAAATGAAGAACCGGTCGAACCTGACCATGAATGGTGTCAATGATATTGTATTCAACAAGGATGAGAGTAGCGAGCTAAGGCTATTCAATTAGATCATTTATAGCAAATAACGGAATAATTTGGTGCTTTTATACAAAGCGATGGGATTTTTTACCCCAAACTGTAACAAAATAGCGCTTAAACGCCTCATACGAATAACGCTTAAAGGAAACTTGAATTTAACTACTACCATACCTAACATGAAAGTTTTATGAACATTGAAATCACAGGACTTTCAAAGATCTATCCTAATGGTCATGCTGCCATCCGCGACATAAACCTTGAAATTGGCAGTGGCATGTTTGGGTTACTTGGACCTAATGGTGCAGGGAAATCATCTTTAATGCGAATACTGGTAACCTTACAAAAGGCTACGAAGGGAAGCATAATAATGGATGGGCTGGACATCAACCAACATCGTCAAAAGATCCGCCCTTGGATCGGTTACCTTCCACAGGATTTTACTTTCTTTTCAAAACTCAAGACCTGGGAATTTTTGAACTATTCGGCAAAGCTGTCTACCCAATTGAAGAGAAAGCAACGAATCATTGAGGTCGATAAGATGCTGGACCAGGTGGGCCTGCTTGATGTGAGAGACCGGATGGCCAACAAACTTTCTGGTGGTATGAAAAGAAGGCTGGGAATCGCCCAGGCATTGATTGGAAAACCAAGACTCCTGGTAATTGACGAGCCTACTACTGGTCTGGACCCTGAAGAACGGATACGGTTTCGAAACATTCTTTCCGATTTAAGTCAAAAAGATGTCACCATTATTCTCTCTACGCACATCGTTGGAGACATTAGTAGTACCTGTCACCACATGGCTATGCTTCACCAGGGAGAGGTGGCTTTTACAGGCGCCCCAGAAGGAATGATTGAAGAAGTGAGAGGACACGTTTGGCAGGTCACTGTGAATGATGAAGAGTTTTCTCAACTCAAAATTAAATATCCGGTTATCTCCACTATACCCGTTTTAGGTGAATGGGAAACTCAGTTGATTGCAACGGAAAAACCTCATTCTTCAGCTCAAAACATTGAACCCAATTTGGAGCATGCCTACGTCTATTTCATGGAAAATCAACTTGGAATCTCACTGGTATGATCTCCTTAAGAAACATATTGACCATCGCGAAATTCGAGTCAAAAGTCATCTGGCGTAATTGGTTCTTTCGGATACTATGTATTGGCGTACTTTTCTTCCTCACGATGTTCAACATCGCTGCTTTTTCACTAGCAGACGATACCCCAAACTGGTTCATTATAGCCAACAGTTGGGGTATTCCATATGCCAACATGATCCTTTTAAGCATACCACAAGCAGCGGCAATTATATTTCTTGGAACTGGGGCAGTAAAGAAAAATAAGAAACTGGATACCAACGAAGTTTTCTTCGCCCGATCCATATCTAACGCTGATTATGTTTTTGGTAAAGCACTCGCTTTGTTCAAGCTCTTCATTGGACTAAATGTTGTCATACTAAGTATCAGCTTAATCTTCAATCTAACAAATCCAAGTGCTTCATTTAACCCCTTAGGATATGTTATTTATCCAGTGCTATCCAGTGTACCAGGCATTCTGTTTACCACAGGACTTGCTTTTCTATTTGTTACTCTTATTCGAAATCAACCAGTAAGCATTGTCTTGCTCCTGGGTATTTCAGGTGTGGTGTTGATCTATTTTCAAGGGAAGCACTCAAACATCTTCGACTACATGGCCTTTCGCTTTACGATGATGGCATCTGACATAACAGGTTTTAGTGATTTGAAATTTGTTTTACTTCAGAGAGCTTTTTACTTCACAACTGGAATTGCGTTTCTATTTGCCACCGCTTTTTTCCTTGATCGCTTATCTAACCATAGCAGGATCAAACTAGCTGTGGGTTTTATGAGTCTTCTCCTTCTTGGAGTGTCCTCCTACCTGATGGTTAACCTTTGGAACATACGAAATGACAAAATAGATCTCCGTGAAGACATGATTGCTCTGAATGGCAAATGGTCGGAAAAGCCAAACATTGATATAATCTCAAACAACATACGAGTAGAGCACCTTGGAAATGAAATTTCAGCGACCTCTCGGATGGAAGTAAAAAGTAATTACAATAAGCCTTTAAAAACCGCTTACTTCACGCTCAACCCTGCACTGAAAATACAAGAGCTGTCTGTCAATAATGAAGTAGTGGATTTTCAGCGAGAACTTCATATTGTATCAATTGATGCACAAATTTTTAAGCCTGGACAGAAGTATGAAATCAAAATAAAATACCTGGGAGACATTCAGGAAGAAGTGGCTCATCTTGAGGTGAAGCAGAAAAGATATGATCGCATTGATGACTCGTTTGTTTATCCGATTCAAAAACGATATGCCTTTCTACAACCAGATTATGTTCTTTTAACTAAAGATGTTATGTGGTACCCAGACATCCAAATTGGATACAGTAGACAATCTCCAATCAAGGACAGAAGTTCATTTATTGATTTTCAGCTGGAAGTAAAACCAATAGGAGATAATCTACCAATTTCTCAAGGGGAACCTAAGAAGAACAGTGAAGGATTTTATGTATTTAAACCAGAACATACCCTACCCCAAATCTCCCTTGCAATAGGCTCATATGAGAAAAAGGAGCTAACCGTTGATGATATTACTTATTCAGTCTATCATCATCCTAACAACGACTATTTCTCGCAACATTTTGACTTGATCGGCGACACGATAACCTCATTGATTACCGATATTGTGAATGAGTATGAATTTGATCAGAAAATAAAGTATCCTTTCCCGCGATTACAATTGGTTGAAATCCCAATTCACTTTCGTGCCTTCACCAAGATCTATGAGAGTCATCAGGCTTATATACAGCCTGAAATGGTGCTCATTCCTGAAAAAGGTGGTAACAACAGACAATTCGATTTTAACGTGCAGTTGATCTACATGGATCAGCAAAGCAAAGAGGAAAACCAGGTAATCGGCGACAAAGAGAAGCAAGCCAACGTATTTACAAATTTTGTGAAAAAGGTCCTAACCAAGCAGATTAGTACCAGGCACTTTTTCGATGGTGATGATGAGGAAGACGAAAATTTTTCCCTTTTCCCAAATCTGTATGCCTACAATTCCGGCATAGTCAGTCGGGATTGGGCCCTTCTCAACAAAAGCGTTTCCAACTATCTCAATAAAGATGACCTATCTGTCAGAGATATCTCCAGAAACATCAATGGTATTTCCTTTACTGAGGAATGCAATGAGTTGATGAGTAATTCAACATTATTGGAAATTGTCACCAAGGAAGAAGATTACAATAAAATTCAAAAATCAATCGCTCTGAAAGGGGAGTATCTATTCTCATACCTCGATCAAGTAATAGGCAAAGAAGCATTCAAACAATTTATCTATGACTGGATAAATACCAATCAACATAAAGTTTCGACCTACGAAGACTTCAGTGAAGCACTGAGACAAAAATTTGATCTTGATATTGATCCTGTTGTCAAAAAGGTTTTCTCAGATACGGATCAGCCATCTTTCGTAATCACAAACACCCAGGAGTACGAGTTACTTGACGGAGACAGAAAAAGATATCAAGTCATATTTGATGTTACCAACATTGGAAACAATCATGGAGTAATCAAAGTGAACTTCAACTCCAATAGTTTTTCGGAATCAAGGTTTTTCAGCAGAAGAGATGATGACGAAAATACATTGAAGGATCAAGCTTACCTGTCTGTGATCAATACAGGCCAGACAAAGCAATTAGGTTTTCTTCTGGATGAACCTCCTGGCCAGATTTCGATCAACACACTTGTTTCTCAAAACATTCCTTCGGTCATCAGTCTTTCTACCAGCACATTTAGTTTGAAAGAAAATGTCACTCCTTTTGAGGGAGAAAGAATTATAAAAAGCAAACCACAGCCAACACAATATGAATTGATTGTTGACAATGAAGATCCTGGATTCTCGACTTTCAGCCCCATAAAAGATACATACCTCAAGGAATTCCTGGATAGCCGGAACCCATCTGATAAAAAATATTATGGCATTTGGAGAAGGTCCTATTCGAAATGGTTAGCTACGACCGGCTCCAACTTCTATGGCCAGTACATACGGTCGGCGCACTTTACAAGATCCGGAAAGGGCGACAAAATCACTAAATGGAGTCCCGAATTAAAAGAAAGCGGATTCTATGATCTCTATGTCTACATGATGGGGAACAACCAGAACTCCTTCAGAGGTAGACGCAATAGCAATAGAAATTATACCTACCAATATGTGATCAACCATGCGGATGGAAAAGACGAAATAACCTTTAATGTATCCAATGCAGAACGAGGCTGGAATTACCTCGGCTCCTACTTCTTCAACGAAGAAGGCGGAAATGTCATTCTCACGGATAAGTGTGATTTAAGATCTGTTTACGCTGATGCCATTAAATGGGTCAAACAATAATATGAACGTAACTCAAAATAAGAAATGAACCGACAGTTAGGAACAAACTTAAAAAGACGGATAGCCATACTCTCCATGGTCTCGATTGGGCTTTCAGCTTTTCAATCTGCTGTTGCTCAAAAAGTGTTGACATTGGAAGAATCAATAGAATTCGCTAAACAAAGCAGTCCCGATATAAAGAAATCGACGCTTAATCTTCTCAGCAATCAGAAAAGCCTGGATGCACAACGAGCAAGTTTGAAATCAAGATTTTCACTTGATTTCACACCGATAGATTTCAGCAGAACCAGGCTCTTCAATGACTTTTTCTCTACATTCAACACAAACGAGGACTATAATTCATTCGCCAATTTTTCGATATCGCAACCAATCATTCACACAGATGCCACTCTAACTCTTAACAACAGATTGGGCTACAGAAATAATTTCAGTGAAGCGCAGGATTTGAGAACAAAAAATTATAGCAATAACCTCTTCCTACAGCTTGATCAACCCATTTTCACGTACAACCGTAGGAGACTTCAGCTGAGAGAGCTCGAACTAAACCTTGAAAATGCGCAGTTGAGCAACTCTATGCAATTGCTCACACTAGAGAGAAATGTCACCCAATCATTCTACGCTTTTTACCAGGCGCAAAACAGTCTGGAAATCGCACAAGATGAGTTTTCAAATCAACAAGTCAGCTATGAGATTACCAGCAACAAAGTAGAAGCCGATCTTCTTGCTGAAGAAGAATTGTATCAGGCAGAATTAAACCTCGCCACTTCCCGATCAACACTTCAAAACAGCCAGGTGACCTTGGACAATGCAGCTGATGATTTCAAGCTTTTGCTTGGGATGGACCTTGCAGAAGACATTCAAGTAGAAGTGGATGTCAACTTCATCACAAGAGAAGTTGATATCAATCAAGCCATTCAACATGGCCTGGACCAACGAATGGAGTTGAGGCAACGTGCCATTGATATAGAACGATCAGAATTTGAATTGATCAGAACCAATGCGCTCAATGAATTTAAAGGTACGGTTTCACTCTCAATGGGTGTATTTGGAAACGATCCCAACTTCGGCGATATCTATGCGCAACCCCAAAACAATCCACGGGTGGCCTTGACCTTCAGTATTCCATTGTGGGATTGGGGTGAGAAAAGAGCGCGCCTGGCCGCTGGAACAGCTAACCTGGATATGACAAAAATTGATCTCCAAAATCAAAAGAATGATATCGTTATCAATATCCGCAAAACGTATCGAAACCTTCAAAATCTTGAGACTCAAATAGAGATTGCTCAACAAAATGTAAAAAATGCAGAGATCACTTATGAGATCAACCTCGAGCGATACCAAAACGGGGATCTCACAAGCATGGACCTGAATTTATTTCAAAACCAGCTTTCAGAAAAGAAAAGCTCACTAGCAACATCACTTATCAACTACAAAATCGAACTGTTGAATCTGAAGATCTTATCACTATACGATTTTGAGAATCAACAACCTGTAATTCCAACTTTTTAGAAGAATCAAATCATGAAAACCATAATGGTTTTTTAATCATTGAGCCATATAAACCGAACATAATTAAAGCATACCAAATGACTCATTCGCAAACTTTAAATACAGAAGCACATGAAAAACTATAAAAATTTGATCTTAGCATCTGCCATACTAATCGCTCTTGCTTCATGCGATGATGGTGAATCCACAATCGAAACAGATATCAAAATCCCGGTTTCAGTGATCAGTTTAAAGGAAAAATCCATTTCCCGATACATTGAAACCACAGGCACTGTGTATTCTTCCAAAGAAGCCACCCTAAAGTCAGAATTAACAGGAACGTATCAATTGCAAATCAATCCTTCCACTAACAAGTTATTTGCTTTGGGTGATTTCGTGAAAAAAGGACAGATACTTATCAAGCTGGAAGACCGGGAATTCGAGAACAACCTCCAATTAGAAGGTAAAAAACTCAACCTGGAAGTATCACAAAATAACCTTAGCAAACAACAGTCTTTGTACGACAAAGGTGGCGTCACTCTTACTGAGCTAAAAAATGCGTCAATCGAACATGTGAACGCCAAGTACTCGTATGAAAATGCGCTTATCCAGCAGGAAAAAATGTCAGTTCGTGCGCCGTTTGACGGAGTAATTGTGGAACTTCCCTATCATACAAATGGTGTCAGGGTTGATCAGGGACAAGATATGTTCAAGGTGATGAAGTTTGATCGACTTTTACTAGACATCAAGTTGCCTGAGAAGCACCTGAGTGAAGTTGAAAAGAACCAGGTAGTTCACATCACCAACTACAACATTGCCAAAGACACACTCATAGGCAGGATAAGTCAAATTGCCCCTGTGATTGATCCTGAGACCAGGACTTTCCAGAGCGTGCTAGAGATCAACAATGACCGGTTGTTGCTACGTCCTGGAATGTTCATAAAGGCAGCAATTCTATCAGAGAAGCGAGACAACACCATTGTAATTCCCAAAGAAACCGTCATTTCGAGGCAAAACGGAAAGGTAGTTTTCACTGTAGAAAACGGGATAGCCTCAGAAAAAACAGTTGCAACCGGGTTGGAAAACCAGAACAATATAGAAGTGATTGATGGCCTTGAGATCAACGATCGCCTGGTAGTAGCAGGTTTTGAAACCTTAAGAAACAAGTCAAAAGTCAGCGTAATCCAATAATCATAACTAACCCCCATTCAAAGTGAAGAAGATTGTTTCACTGGCGGTAGCCTACCCCATTTCCATCCTGATGCTGGTCCTTGCCATCATTTTATTAGGCTCCATATCGTTCAATAAGCTAGGGATAGAGCTATTTCCAGACCTTAAGAATCCCACATTGTTTGTCGAATTGAAAGTTGGAATTCGGCCTCCTTCCGAAGTTGAAAAACAATTTGTAGAATCCATTGAATCCATCGCAAGCCGCCAAAATGGTGCTGTAGAAGTGAGTTCAATATGTCAAACAGGCTATGCCAGGGTTACGGTAAGGTACGATTGGGGCAAGGACATGGATGAAGCATTCCTCGATCTTCAGAAGTCTCTATCCAATTTTTCACTGGACGAAGAAATTGAAGAGTTTGCCATATCTCAATTCGATCCCAATGCAACACCTATTATGATTTTAGGGATCTACCATCCTACTTCAAACGATTTTGATGCATTGAGAAAAATTGCAGAAACGAATTTCCGAAACGAACTGATTCGCTTGCCTGGAGTTGCTGAAGTCCGGTTGGCTGGAGAGCAAGAAAAAGAAGTAGTTCTTGAAACAGACCCAAACTTACTTGCCTCGTTTGGTCTTACCGTCAATGATCTTGTTACAAAAATTCAGAACTACAACCGGAACGTATCCGGGGGTTTCATAGAAGAGTTAGGAAAAAAATATGTCATTAAAGGACTGGGAATAATAAACGATTCTGAAGATCTGGAGGATCTAGTTGTTGGATACGCCAACCGGCAAACAGCTTTATCCAATCAGGAAGATCAAGCGGAAACCAATCCTGAGAATCAATCCACTGACCAGACTCCAGTTCTATTGAAAGAAGTAGCCACAGTAAAAGTTGTAGACAAAGAAGCCAGTAGCATTGTTCGGGTAAATCAGCAGAGAAGTCTAGGGCTATCCATCTACAAAGAGACCAAATACAATACGGTCAATGCAGTAAGAGAGCTTGAAGGAGTTCTGGAAGAATTGAAAAAATCAGTGCCCGGTTATGAGTTCATAGTAATCCAAAATCAAGGAAGTTTCATCCAGCAGGCCATAGATGAGGTGAAAGAATCTGGTCTATACGGAGCTCTTTTCGCGATGATTGTTTTGTTCCTTTTCTTAAGAAGAATTGGAACAACAGTAATTATAAGTATCGCTATCCCCATATCAATCATTGCCACCTTTAACCTGATGTACTTCAATGATCTAACCCTGAATGTGATGACATTGGGGGGACTGGCCTTAGGAGCTGGAATGCTGGTAGACAATGCAATAGTGGTAGTCGAAAGTATTTTCAGAAAAAGAGAAGAAGGGTTTAGTGTTTTTGAAGCAGCAATTAAAGGAACCAGTGAAGTAAGCGGTGCAATCACAGCTTCTACCCTCACAACAATTATCGTATTTCTACCAATTGTTTATCTACAAGGACCTTCTGGCGAGCTTTTCAAAGATCAAGCCTGGACCGTAGCCTTTTCATTGCTTTCCTCACTAGTAGTAGCCATCCTTGTCATTCCAATGCTCTTTTCGAGGATCTTCAAAAAAGAAAAAGAAGTAGTCGTGGAAGCTCAGTCACTCAAATTTCTCGGCTATAGAAATTTTTTAAATGGAGCTCTTAAATATCGTTTTGGATTTATAATCACTGCTTTTGCATTAGTTCTAGGCTCGTATCAGCTCATCTCGGTGATTGGTAGCGAATACATGCCACAGTCAGGAACAAGAGCCATTTCAGTTGATCTGAGCCTTGCAGATGGAACACCGCTTGCACGTACTACAAGCACGGTTGGACAGATTGAACAACAGCTGTTCGAAATATTTGAGGGACAACTTGATAAGGTATACAGCCACATCGGACCCACGCAAAGCCAATCGGGAATCGAAAACGAAAACGTTTACGAGGAGAATCAAGCAAGTTTAAAACTTATTTTTAATAGGGAAACAGAACTGCAAATCGCTGCAATTACCAGTGTCCTTTCGGATTACTTTGAAAACATCCCAGATCTCAAAGTATCATTCTCCAATGACGAAAGTGCATTGAATTCGGTGCTGGGAGAAGAACAAATGCCCCTTGTTGTTGACATTACCGGTTCGGAGATTAACTCGCTTCGGCCAATTGCCGACTCAGTGATGCTAATCATGAACCAAAACAACAATGTATATGAGCCTTTATCGAACTTAGAAGAAGGTATCCCTCAAATTCAAATTGACGTTGACAAATACAGGGCAGGCCTTTTCAACCTTTCGATCGAAAGTGTTTTAGGACAAATCAAAGATCAACTGCAGGGAAAAAATGCAGGAACTATCGAACGAGGTGGAGAAGTTCAGGATATCCAGATAAAGATCCCGGAAATTTCATTGACCCAACTGGAGAACATGAAGATCAAAAGCGATCAACAAGAACTCAGGCTTGGGGAAATTGCAGACATAACCACGGAAATGGTCTCCAATGCCATTTTCAGGAAAAATCAGAGCAGAATAGTATCA